>CAWVVG010000563.1:0-2344 GCA_963932775.1 uncultured bacterium | reverse complement strand
GGGCTTACGTGGTTTTCTTCGATCAGCTGTTTCGTTACGGGCTTCCAGTCAGCGTCTCCGAGGTCGGGAGAGAAGTCCAGGTTGACTTCTACTGCGAAGATCTCAGTGATGTTGTAGTTGATCCCCGCCCCAGCGATATACCGGTTCAGAAACGGGTCATTGGCAACAAACGCTACGTGGGGAGATGCCTCCCAGCGGCCCTTTTTGAAGAACTTCTTGCGTTGGATGGTTTTGATCAGCCGGGGCTTCCCGTCTTCAGCTTCCACCAAGACAACGTCTTCTTGCCGGTCTCCAACGGTGTTGCTGGTATTGCCGGTTGCGAAGTCGCGGGTTTCATCTTCGGAGTTGCCTTCGCCCTCGCCGGTGGAACCGCCGAGGATGTCACCCAAGTCGTCATCGCCAGATGAGTCGTCCTCTTGGGCAACGCCGTCGTAATTTTGGTCATCCGTGGCCCAGGCCGCCGTGCCGAAGCCGGTAGCGAGTAGGATGAGTGTCGTTCGAAGTATGGTCATGTTTCGTCCTCGGTCGGCTTAGAAGTTGTACATCCGCTTCTTCATCTCTGGGATAAAGAAGCTGAGGCCAACGGAGGCCACGAAGTTGGAGTAGAGGCGATTTTCATCGACCGGTACATCGGGGTCATATTGAGGCTTTTTACCGATGTAGAAGTAACTTCGAGCATCGATTTTTAGGGCCATGGTTTGGTTCAGGAAGAAGTTGAACCCCATCCCGAGGTTCGGAGTGAGTACGACCTTTTTCTCGTTGAGCTCGAGCATCGTGTCGGGCTGCCCTGAGGAGTCATCGTACTTGGCTAGGTAGGACTGCATGGAGAGCATGCCAAGTCCAGCGACACCGTAAGCGTCGAAGTTCAGAACGGACTCACCAATGATATTGATTTTTCCGTAAAACGGTGCCCATCGGGCAGCAAAGGTGGCTCCCATGATCATTTTGTCGAGGGGTTGGACAAAATCGGGTTCGCTATCGCCAGAGGCCATCCCTGGGATCGCGACCAGTGTATGGGTCAAGCCCTTCAGGTCATTCTTGCCCAAGTCCGGTGAGTAGAGGAACGCCCCTTCTGCTGCGAATGTCTCGGAGAAGTGGTACGCGCCGAGAAGACCACCGACATAGCGCTTCACCATGGGGTTGTTGGGCACGTACCCAAGGATCGGCGTGGCTTCCATGCGACCGGTTTTTAGGAAAAACCGGTTCTGCACCACATTGTCTGGGGCTTTGTCTGACTGCGAGTCTGCCAAGGCAGACCCAGCAGGGTGCTCCGCCGCGTAAGTAGGCAAGGTCAAACCGGCCATAAGCACGCTTGTTGCGAGCCAAATTTTCAGGGAATTGAATGGTTGCATCAATCGTCTCCAGAGCGCCGAGAGTGGTCCCCCGGAAGGGCAACACTGTGTGTGCGCGTCACGCGCATGTAAACAAGGGACCCACGGCGGCGAACAGTAACACGGCACAGGATGTCTCGTTTGTAGGGGAATCGTCAACCAATCGAAAGTCCTTTAAAGTATTGTCTTGGTGAACGGTTCATGTGGGAGGTGTGGAGATGTGGATGTTGGTCGGGATATCGGTGGCCCTCGCTTCGGGGGTCGAGATCGTTATGAGTGGTCCAGATACGGTGCTGGTCAAGGCCGCCTCTGGGGTGGTTCACGTGCCGTCCTGCCGGGGGGTCAGTTGGTTCTTATTTAACGCGGACACCGGCAAATTTGAGGCGACGGCTGCATCTGCCTGTGGGCCCCTTGCGCCGGCCATTCGGCTCGATGAAGATGGCCGTGAGTTCTTGGTCGATGTGCCACTCCCGGTGTTGCCGTTTGTGGGCTTTCACGTCCTCAGGCCAACGGTCGTGTACGGCGAAAAGTGTAAGGATAAAGTACCATTCCCGTTGGCGAAGTGCGCCCGCTTAGCGTCGGCAGATGGCCCTCAGTTTATTGTCCGCAACCAGGGAAGCGCTGCGGTAAAGGACCCAGCCAGCGTACAGTAAATCCGTTCTTACAAAACGTTGACCTTGAGGCTGCGCCAACCCATGCCGCCCCGTCGATCTCGAACGACAACATACAGGTGCACAGTGGTGGGGTTTGTCGGTGCGGTCCATTCTACTGAAGTTGACGGGGCCAAGGAGAGTGGCTGGTCGAATCGCGCCTGGTTCTCTCCCACGTCTGATCCCAATTCTGTGTACCAGGTGAAGAACGGCTCTTCCGTCCTGAACTCATCCTCCCCACTGCTGTTTAGGTACGTGTACGTCTCTATGTGGGCATCGGGGACTATCGGATCGATGATGTAGGTGGAGCCGCGCCGTGCGGTGAATCCGACAGCTCCGTTCAATCGCTCGCCCGCGACGGTG
>CAWVVG010000562.1:0-2350 GCA_963932775.1 uncultured bacterium | reverse complement strand
CGCCCGCCCCCAAAGAGACGGTGAAGTGATGCTGCTGGCTGGCGACCACCGCCAAGCACAGGCACTCTGGGGCACCATTCCGCAGCCCTCCTTGGAAACGACGATTGCACATGCCGTTGAGTGGTACCGAAGCCACCTTGAGGGTGTGGCGTGACCGAGCTTCCAACCATCTTCAGCATCGGCGCCCTGGCCTTGCCATTGATTCTCCTATGCCCGGGCCTCGGCTTCGCTCTGTGGCTTCGCAGAGACGGCGAACAAAGCCGGCTTCAATGGATTCTGGATGCCACCTGGATCGGCCTGGCCCTCAGCTGGCTCGATGTAGCTGTGGTCAGAGAGCTCGGCATCAACCCGGGCTCCCACTCCATTGCGCTAATCATCCTGGCTGCCGGCTGGACAGGCCTGGGGGCGTGGATGGCACGAACCAAGCCCAGGCTGACGGCAGGGTCTCCAAACGAGCGCTTTGGGCTCACGGCCGTCGCACTCGCAGTACTGTTTCTGGGCCTGTGGAAGGCGGCAGACATTCAGCGCCCGCTCCATGGCCACTGGTACCTGGCCGGTGCGGGGCAAGCCGAGTTTGAAGGCATGGCGCCGACCTTGGACGACGGGGCGGCTGAAGTCCAGGCCATCGAGGGTTCAGACCGCGGAGCCTTTTCGTTCAAACCGAGCCCCGGAGGAGACGAGCTTGTCGCCTCGACCCCCGCTCGGGGACAAGTGGCCATCGCCATGCAGGGCCCCGTTGGCGCCGTCCTTACGGTGGGCAGTCAACGGGCGGTGGTGGCGGCATCGGTGACGGAGGTAGCGGAAGAAGGTGCTGTGCGACGCTATCTGGGCCATGGGGTAGCCGGCCTGTTGGTCGAGACCGAACTCGGCGTGGGCGAGCGACTCAACATTGCTGCAGGCGGAAGCCGAGTGTTTGTGCTGCCTGGCGCCGAATCGGTCTGGGCGGCCCATGCCAATGGAACGCTTCGCTACATCCACTACTACCAGTTGCTCAACCAGGTCGAGAATCAGGTGTGGGCACAAGAGATGCTTCAGGACCGCTGGGCCACCATCAATCAACCCCCAGGCTGGAGCCCGCTGTTGAGCATCGCCACGGTGTTGCTCATCGACGACCTACAGGCTGCAGCCATCTTGTTCCTGTGGGTATTGGTATTGGTGGGCGGCAGCGCCGTCCGATTGGCGAGCGTCCTCGCGCCCAACGCTCCAAAGATCGCATTCCTCGTACCGGCCGCAATGGTGCTCTCTCACGGACTGCTCATGATCGAGCCCGGGTCCTACAACTTCCCAGACAGCCTGTTCGCAGCGGCAATAATAGCCGTGTGCATCGCTATTGCAGAGCGCAGAACCGGATGGATCGCAGGACTCGGCATCGCCGCCGGCCTGAGTCGATGGCCCGGGGTTCTCCTGTGTACATTCCTACTGCTCGTACACTGGCGCGCCTTTGGTGCCCTCCAACTCAATGCCATCAAGCGATTGTGGACCTGGGTATTGGTGGGAGCCGTCCTGGCCGCCATCGGTGCCGCAGCCGGCGTCTTGGATGACCTGCTGTTCATTCTGTACTTTGAGACGTTCCCTGAGCACTGGCATGGAGAGTACGCAGTGACCCGGCTCACGCCCCGAATTCCAGGCTTCTTCGCACTGTGGGTCGCCTACACCGGAGGAGGCCTGCTCCTTGCCGCGGCAACCGCTCTGCGCGCCGTACCCTCCGCTTCTCGCTCGGCACTCCGGTGGCTGCTCGGTTCCATCGGAGGATACAGCCTGTTGCTCTGTACCATTGACCACCACCCCACCCATTACTTCTTGCCCCTCGTCGCCGTCATCGGGGTAGCGGTGGTCTGCGCCTCCGATGCGGCGCAACGCAACTCAACCCGTACGGCGATTCCCCTCCTTTGTTTGATCGGGGTCTTCATCTTCCTCTGGCGCGGCGATGTCGGCCTTCAACCCATCGAAGACATGGTGGTTTTCTTTGACGAACTCCTCAACCAGTCAGCATAGAGCCACCACCGCTCCCAAGGGCGCGCGTCTGGTCGTACTTCTGTGGATCACGCTTTCCCTGGCATGGCTGAGCCAGGATTTACTGCTGCGAGATGGCGACGAAGAAGGCCATGTGGGTGCCGCCGAGTTGTTCCTCAGCGACCTCAACTCAGGTGAATGGCTGGGGTTCTTCGAGCGACTATTTATTGGCCCAATGGGGGAATACCCCCAAGCCTTCACAGCGGGTGTGGGTGCGTGGTGGTGGGCCATTGGAGAAGGACTTCCTGGCACCCTGACCGTCCGCGCAATCTGCCTGGTCTCCTTGCTCGCTACCGGTCTCGCTACCGGTCGAATCGCCCGACGACTGGTTCACGCC
>CAWVVG010000561.1:0-2353 GCA_963932775.1 uncultured bacterium | reverse complement strand
CACCTGACCCACGGTTCTCCGGTGAACAGCTCTGGCAAGCTGTACAGCGCCGTTCACTACCAGGTGGGCGACGACGGACGAATCGACATGGATCTGGTTCGGAAGCGTGCGATGGAACACAGGCCCAAGCTCATCGTGACCGGTGCCAGTGCCTACCCCCGAACCATCGACTTCGCGGCGTTCCGCGAGATCGCAGATGAGTCCGGCGCCCTGTTGCTGGCCGATATCGCTCACATCGCTGGGCTTGTCGCTACGGGGCTTCATCCCAGCCCATTCCCTCACTGCCACTATGTGACGAGCACCACTCACAAGACCCTTCGCGGGCCTCGGGGTGGCATAATTATGGCCCTGCGTGACCATATGAAAGCGGTCAACTCCGCGGTATTCCCGGGTACCCAGGGTGGACCGCTGATGCACACGATCGCCGCTAAGGCTGTGGCCTTTGGTGAGGCGCTCAGGCCAGACTTCAAGGTCTATTGCCAGCAGGTGTTGGTCAACGCTGATGCGATGGCAGAGCGCTTGATGAGCCGTGGCTTTGCGCTCGTATCGAATGGCACCGACAACCACCTGATGTTGATCGACCTTGCTCGGTCGGCCTCCGCACCCGATGACTTGACCGGTAAGACCGCGGAGCTAATCCTCGGTCTTGCGGGCATCACTGTGAACAAGAATACGGTTCCAGGAGAGCAGCGCAGCCCAATGGTGACCAGTGGAGTTCGCATCGGTACGCCGGCGATGACCACACGGCACATGGAGGTTGCGGAGTGCGTGCAAGTTGCTGACTGGATCGCCGATGTGCTGACCAGTCCCGATGACGGCGACCTTCGGGCTCGGATTAAATCCGAAGTCCGCGAGCTGTGTCACAGATTCCCCATTTACCCAAAGCTCGGCTAAACCGGTGATTTGTCCCCAGTGCGAACACAACAAGTTTGAGGTCCTCGAGACCCGTACAAGCGGCGACGGTATCCGGCGGCGCCGGAGCTGCGTTGGGTGTGAGCATCGCTTCACCACCTTCGAGCGCATCGAGAAACGAACCCCTTTGGTCATCAAGAAGAACGGCCAGCGGGTGCCATTCTCTCGCGAGAAGGTAGTCGAAGGCCTGCAGGTTGCTTGCCGAAAGCGACCGGTCAGCGCCGCCCGCCTCGAAGAAGCCGCCCGTCACATCGAAGACCAGGTGGTCGCACTCAACGGCAACGAGGTTCCGTCGGCAGAAGTCGGGCGAATGGTTTTGGCTGAGCTCAAGAGCATGGACTTGGTGAGCTACCTGCGCTTTGCCTCGGTGTACCAAGAGATCGAGTCCGCCGAACAGTTCCTGGAGTTGCTCCGCCCATGGGTGGGGCCGTCCAAGGATGCTGGAGAGACGGGAAAGTGAACGACTCTGTCTGGATGACGCGGTGTTTCACCTTGGCCCGGCAGGGCTTGGGCCGGACTGCACCGAACCCCATGGTGGGAGCGGTCATCGTCTCCGACGGGGTGATTATTGCTGAGGGCTGGCATCGTTCGCCGGGTGGGGCCCATGCGGAGATGGATGCGCTCAACCAACTGGAGCAATCGGCTGGCGGTGCGACGATGTATGTCAACCTCGAGCCGTGCTGCCACCAAGGGCGCACCCCGCCCTGTACCGACGCGCTGATTGCGGCAGGCATCCAAAAGGTCGTGGTCGGTATGGTTGACCCGGATGAACGCATGCAGGGCAAGGGCATCGAACAACTCGAGCGCGCTGGAATTGAGGTGGTTGTAGGTGTGGAGCGAGAGCAGGCCCGCTCGCTCAACCACGCATACCTCTCTGCCCAGGAGCGAGGTCGCCCGTGGATTACGGTCAAGGCGGCGATCACCCTCGATGGGAGAATCGCGGACTTTGAAGGGGCCAGCCAGTGGATTACCGGCCCCGAGTGCCGTGACCTGGTTCACCGCATGCGCAACGAGCATGACGCAGTGATGGTCGGGGCTGGCACCATGCGAGCGGATGACCCAAGCCTGAACACCCGGTTCGCGGGTGGGCGGGATGCACTTCCAGTGATCTTGGACACCGAGCTCGGAATCTCAGATGAGGCGCGCGTGCTGTCTGCAGGCCGTCGCCCAGTGGTGTTTCACGCAGACACGGTTCAGCCGCGAGAAGGCTTGGCCGCAGATCAGGTGGGGGTGGCACGAGACGCGCGCGGCTGGCTTGAATTGAGCGCCGTATTCGATGCGCTTCAGGCCCGCGGCGTCCACAGCATTCTGGTGGAGGGTGGAGGTTTGCTGAACCGGAGCCTGCTGGACCGCGGTATGGTGGACAGGATTGAGTTGTTCATTGCCGGGAAGGTGCTCGGGGGTGGACCGGGCTGGGTGGGTGGAAGCCCATATGCCCTCT
>CAWVVG010000560.1:0-2353 GCA_963932775.1 uncultured bacterium | reverse complement strand
AGCCGTCGTCATCGATAGCGATGACCCGGCGATGGGTTGACACGGATACACCGTGCGCCAGAGACCGAAGCGTGCTCTCCAGGTTGAGTGTTCCCCCCTGGGGCTGAATCCATCCAGGCCCGATGCCGGGCGAGTCCTCGGGACTCCAGGAATCGGCCTTGATGCCCAGGGCGGCCATGGCCTCCAGGTTTTGATGGATCTCACGGGCCTCGGCTGCACCTTTGGTGGCATACACAACCCCAGTTGGGTCCATGGCGTCTCCCCAACGAGCGACGCCCGCGGCACTGAATCGGAGGATGTCTCTTGCGGCACTAGCACCCACGGCCTGGACCAGTCGGTATGGGGGGTCGAGCAAGAGCACGGAAGCGATGCCCATTCCGCGAGATGCCATGCCGCCTCCCACACCTGGGCGGGCCTCAATTACGTGTACATCGACCGATGCCGCCATCAGTCGTTGCGCCACAGCCAGGCCGGTAATACCGGCGCCAATGACCACCACCTGGGCGGAGTCAGGCAGCCCAGTCTGTGGCCTGGACTCTGGCTGCCAGAGGCTGGGGGTGGGTTGGGGCATTCGTATGTGTCCTGTGTGGCCCAGCACCCAACTGTGGTAATCGCCTAGCGGGAGTGTTTAGGGGCTACAGCTATGGTGGGTGGTTGTATAGCTGGCTACTCTGATAGGAACCATAAGAGGCCTGGTCATCGCACTTGTGGTGATTAAATTGGACGGCCTCTGCGCAGGGATTCCCATGAACGTCAGCACTCCATTCATTTTCATCATTACGCTTGGGTGTGGTCGTGGTTTTGAGTACCCAGAGAAAGACGACCGACCTGGGCAGAATTTACGTTCTGATTCGGACGCGGACTCGGATGCGGATGCGGATGCGGATGCCGATGCGGACTCAGACACCGACTCGGACTCGGACTCAGACTCAGACTCAGACTCGGATGCGGACGTGCAGGCCGACTACGAGCTGCGGGTCACGCCAAGAAATATTGCGTTCGGCTCTGTCAGTGTGAGCGGTACCAGTTCAGAGTTGGTACACATCCGAAACATCGGTCTTGAGTCGGTTCATCTAAACGGAATTGGTGTGTCCGATCCGACCGTCTTCGAGATCGATCCGGATTTTGCACTTCCTGTGACTCTTAGTCCCGGAATGGAACGGAGTATGCTGGTGGACTTCTCGCCATCATCCGATGAACACTTTATCGGCGAGATCACCTTCATTACCGAAGAACCGCTTGAGTCCGATGTCGACATGACCGTCCAAGGAACCGGTGATGCCGCCCCGTGTGATGTCTGTGCGCCAATCATCGATGTAAACCCACCGGTCCTCAACCTGGATGCCTTGCTCACCTGTGAGGCCAGCGGGACTGTCACCGTCTCCAATGATGGCGACCGCCCCTTGAATGTGACTGCCGCGAACATCGTGAATGATTCACTCTTTCCCTGTGGGTCCTTCACCCGCTCCTGGGGTGGTCCCCGAACCGTGGCTCCGGGTGCGTCGATGTCCATTACTGTGACCTACCGGGCCACGAGTGCCTGCTTTGAGTATGTGGACCTAGATGCAGACTGGAACATCTTGCACATTTTGAGCAACGACTCCTCTCAGCCGGACACTACAGTGGGACTCAATGGAGCCGCGAGCTGTCTGTTTGGGTGAGTTGAATCCGAAGCGGTAACTTCAGTGCACGCCGGTCTCGCTACACCCGGAGATGAGCGAGGTTATTGGACGGGCACTGGAGGCATCTATGCTGCTTATCTGTACCAAGACCTGAAGTGCTTGTCGCAAGGCGGTCGCCCTGCTCAAGGACAATGGAATCCAATACACCTATCGGGAGTACACCGCTGATCCGCTCAGTGAAGCAGAGCTTCGAGATGTGTTCTCCAAGCTGGGCATGACCCCTCGAGAACTGCTCCGGAAGCGAGATGCCACGAAGGCTGGCCTCTCCGGAAATGAAACCGATGAAGACTTGATTCGCTTGATGGTGGGAAACCCAAGGCTTCTACAACGTCCGATCGGAGTGCTAGGAAACAAGGCTGCGGTGGGACGCCCCGTTGAGAATCTGCTCGGTTTGGTGTGAGCCGGGCTTCACCCGTCACAATTGTATGAAAGTGACACATGAGGGCTGTACAAGGCATTCTCTATCGGTGTAGTCTTCCACTCACGAACGGAGGCAAATGTGGGTACTATGAGGCTATGGCTTGCGACCGGATTCCTGGTTGGGTGCGGGACCGCTAAGGTTTCCGATGGCTCCAATGACGAACCATTTGGCGGGTACGCAATGGATGCGGACGCCGACTCGGACTCGGACTCGGACGCAGACTCGGACTCGGATGCAGACTCGGACTCGG
>CAWVVG010000559.1:0-2360 GCA_963932775.1 uncultured bacterium | reverse complement strand
GGCTGGGCGAGCGGTGCTGGGTGCTCGTTCGGTACGTCCGCGCTCTACTGTGGGGGGCGTTGCCGCATCTGCAGGTTTCGCTGCTTTGGTGTCAGAGTCGCCGCCGAGCGAGTCGACATTTAAAGGTATGGGTGGCACCGAGCCTGTGTTCTCTGCATCGTTTGTCAGCGCATCCACAGCCTTGGTATCATCCGGCGCCGGATCCGATGGGAGCGGTTCAGCGTCGTTGGACCAGTCGGGTGTCGTGGGGATCGAGGCCAGGTTGAAGCCGGCGGAGCCGTGGAGTGCGACCTCCACAAATACAGATCCACCGAGACCGAGCACGGTAGCCAAGGCGATGCTGATGGGGACATTCCCTTTCTGACGCCACAGGCTCCCAGTCACCAACAAGAATAGACAAGTGAGGGCACCCCACAGAGCGAGCCCGAGTCCGACCATCCGCTGGCTGGGTGAGCCTGCGATGTTGGTGGCCAGCAGCATGGCTCCGCCTGCAGAGGCAAAGGTCGCGATGAGGGCGAGCAACATATCGCCCGGTGCCTTGCCCGACTGAACGATCACTGGGTTGGGCTTGGGAACGCTCGATGACGGCTGTCTTGCGGCTTTTGGGCTGGGGCCGGGTGGGCTGGGGGCGGGTGGGCCGGTTGGGTCCACTATGGCCTGGGTCGGAGCCTCGTCGGACCAATCCTTGATGACGCCGGCTTGAACCCGGGTCTCCGCATCCAAAAGTCCACGGCCCTTGGGCGGCTCATTCAAGGGGTTGGACGCCACTTGAGTCGCGGCACTGTCGGCATTCGCAGGAGGGGGTACTCCTGCGACCACAGCAGCGCTAGGCCGGCGGATCATCATCTTGAATCCACACTTACGGCAAGTGGCCTTATTGACCTCTTTGACCAGCTTAGATTCTG
This sequence comes from uncultured bacterium, assembly GCA_963932775.1. Taxonomy (GTDB): domain Bacteria; phylum Myxococcota_A; class UBA796; order UBA796; family UBA796; genus UBA796. Next base: position 1,455 of record CAWVVG010000559.1, on the reverse strand, counting down.
GGATCTTGTATGTGGCTCCACAATTTTCGCAGATAACGCGCATGTGTAGGGCTCCCGTCGTGCGATTTATGGTTGCAAAAGTAGTGCTGGCAGGGTGGGGTGTCAACGCCCCTGTGGGCGCGTCTCTGCCCCTTAGTATAGGCTGTGGAGGTGTTTTGGATGACCCTCATCAGTTGCAGTGCGTTGTTTTCGCCACCAACCCCACCCAAAGAACTCACTGAAATTCGGTTATCTCTGACAGGAAACTTTCGAGATGAAACGCCCAGGATGCGCCGAATCGGCTCCAAGTTTGAGACGGAAGGCGCATTCGTTCAGGCCGTCCGTTTCGATCTCCAAGAGGGATTTGAGTTGGCCGGGGCGTTGTGGACCCCCACCACTCCGGAGTCTGTGGGTTTTATCGTGGCTCATGGTCATTATGGGCAGGGTAAATCGAGTGCTGAAGTCCAGGAGATTGCCCATCGTCTTGCTGCACGTGGTGCCTGGGTGTTGGCGGTGGACTCCCCAGGCGTGGAGGAAACCGATGTTCCAGGCCGGCGCTTGCATTTCTCAGAGGGAGTACACAACCGAGGCCTTCTGGTAGCAGGTGGCTCCAGCGCTCTCAGCCTGCAGCTGGACGGCTTGCGTCGAGGAGTGGACGTGCTCACCGAGCTCGGCGTAGAGCGCGTGGGTGTAACTGGCGCCTCAGGGGGAGCCGTGGCGGCCTACTATTTGGCGTGGCTGGATGACCGGGTGTCCGCACCAGCCATGGCTTCACCGCCACCCATTCCGAGGGAGGCTGCGGCCAGTGGTTGCGCCTGCGACCACATTCCAGGACATCCCGGACCGGATCCGGCGGTGCTGGCACAGCTTCAACAGCCCAGCTTGTGGATGGCGGATGTGGACCAGCCTCGGCCAGAGGGCCTGGCTGAGGCCGCGACCTTCGAGGTCTTTGCTGGGCCCCACTCCTACACAGAGCCCATGCAGCGTCGCGCCCTGGACTGGTTTGAGGAACAACTGAGTCTTCCAGCTGGACCTTGGTTAGAGACCGTGCCCAACTTTGACTTGAGCACATCCCCACTCGGTCCCCACGCCAAGTCGATCGCTGATCTCGAGTTGCCGGGTGTGGAGGCCTGGACGCCCAACCCTACAGAGGGTGAGGTGGCCTCGATCGATTGCAAAGGAGAGGGGCCAGTGGTGATTGTGTTGGGCAGGTCGGCGCCAGAGGAGCTCCAGGCAGCGGGTTTTCGGGCTTGCGTATTGGAGATGCCAAGCCCACCAGGAACTACCTGGAACGAATCGGCGTGGACGGAGAGCATTGGGTCGGGAACCGTTCGGGCCGATTCCATCGCCGGTGCGGTGCAGTCGATGGCCCGGCGCCATGATGCAGTAGGTATCTGGGCACATCGATGCTGGGGAATCGTAGCGTCGGCTGCGGGCTTGCCCTTTGTGGTTGAAGATCCGGTCCAGACATTGGCG
>CAWVVG010000558.1:0-2367 GCA_963932775.1 uncultured bacterium | reverse complement strand
ATCAAGCAATTGTGTCCGCCTACGAGGCCCGTGGATTCCTTGATGTCAGCACCGAAGTCAGGAACATTCGGCAGCGGACGAAGGACACGGCGACCATAGATGTTCGTGTAGTACCGGGCGAACCGATCCACTTGAGGAGTGTGGTGGTTCGTGGAAATCGCCGGACTCGGCGCCATGTTGTGGCACGAGAGGTATTGCTGAAGCCCGGGGACCCGGTGTCGCCGGATGCCATCGCCAATACTCGGTCCAACTTGTACAACCTGGACCTTTTTCGCCTGGTGTCGCCTGAGTTGGTCGGGGATGAGGCCAATGCCCGTGACCTGTTGCTTCGTGTTGAGGAACGCTCCAACATCCTGCTGGAGGCAGGTGGAGGCATATCCACGGACCAGGGAGTAAAGGCCACTGGGCGGGCGGCTCACCGGAATATCTGGGGCCTGGGGCATCGTCTGACGGGCTTGGGCTCGGTAGGGTATGGCTGGGACGGCGATGAGTGGAGCCTCGATACAGGTACCCCAGTGTGGCGTGCGGCTGCCCGATATGACATCCCTTATGTCCCGGGACGAGGCGGCCACCTGGTCACAGAGGCTCTCATCAATGAGGCGATTCAGGGGCCTGCTTGGCGTCTTTCTCGGTCGGGTGGGTCGGTGGGCATGAAGATGCGCATCTCCGAACGTTCAGAGGCGGTTGTGGACTATCGGGTCCAGGTTCGGCGCTTGGTCGATGTGGACGTGGGTGCGCTGGTGAATGGGGACCCCTGGGTGCCATACTTGGGCCTGTCAGAAGATCTCGCGGGCGACCCCATTGTGACTTCACAGCCCCGAGTTGTGAGTGGTGGGTCGTTTCTTCTGGTACACGACAAGCGGAATGACCGCTTCAACCCGACCAGCGGTGTGCTCTGGTCGACTCAGATCGAAGTGGGGGATGGAGCATTCACCGGAGATGTGACCATGCGGGCATCTGGTAAAACCGAGCGTCTGTTGATGCTGGGGCCCACCGTATTGAACCTCGTCGGCCGGGGTGGATTCGGGTTTGCACAGGGTCGAAACATGACGCTTCCGTTAGAAGAGCGGTTCTTTTTGGGGGGTGGGTCATCGATGCGGGGCTTCGCGACCGATAGTGTAGGACCGGCTAATTTTTCTCGGCGCCCCGACATTGACCATCCCAGTCAGACCGAACCGGTGGTCGACGCACTCGCGCTTCCAGCCGACCCAGGGCAGTGGATTCCCACCGGTGGCGACGCAATGGTTTCCGCCACGGTCGAGCTCCGAGTACCCCTGCCAGTCATCGGCTTTCAGAGCATGGATGGGACCGCCTTGGTGCTGTTTACAGATGTGGGCAACGTGGGGTTCATAGAGCCTACAGTGGTCACGACATCCAGATTAGCGGGCAAGGACCCGCTGGTGCGCACCAGCTTTGGCGTAGGCCTTCGCATCGCCACACCTGTGGGCCCGGCGTCATTCGACATTGGATTCAATCCCAGTCCGATTACCGAACGAGGTGAAGCCTGGGTCCTTCCTCACTTGTCTCTCGGAGTACTCTAAGAGAGGAGGGCTCCGTGGCGGATTCCACCATCGGAGATGGTCAGTGAGTCGACTTGAGCCGCACCACAGACCGCCTCCAATACCGCGGATCCTGCCACCAATAGGTCGGCGCGCTCTGGACTCACTGCCGCCCACTCAACCCTTTGCTGATGGGTGGATTTGGTGAGTCGTCTTGTCCACTGAGCCAGGTCTTCCCGCTTCATCGTGAAGCCGTGTACCGCTTCTCGGTCCCATTTTCGAAGTCCCAGCTCCATGGCGGCGATGGTGGTTGCGGTCCCGGCGACGGCAACGAGGACCGAAGGGGAATGAGACCAGTCGATGGAGTGGATGAGCTGGTCAATGTGGGTCTTCATTGCATCCAATGCGGGGGGCTCGTATCGGTCGGATTCCGCCACACCGAAGGCCTCCATCAACCGCACAGTGCCCATCTCTAAACTCTGCTGCTCGGTGACCTTCCCCAGGCCCTGTAGGCCCATCACAATCTCCGTGCTGCCGCCACCGAGGTCCACCACAGCCACCGCTGTGTTCGGTAGGTCCAGTCCGTGCAGGCCTCCCAGCCAGGTCAGTCGAGCTTCCTCCATTCCGCTGATGACTTCCACACAGATGCCAGTCTGCTCCTTGACTGACTGGAAGTATGCAGTGGCATTGCGTGCCCTTCGGGCTGCACTTGTGGCGATGGCCCGAACGTGCTCGGGACGTATGCCGTGGGTTGTTGCAGTGGCAGCGAATGACTCAAATGCCGCCATTGCAGCCGCCATTCTGTGGTCCTGGAATGCCCCGAGGTCGCCGAGTCCCTTGCCCAGGCCGACAATTGCGGCTTCATCAT
>CAWVVG010000557.1:0-2368 GCA_963932775.1 uncultured bacterium | reverse complement strand
AATGTGACACCAGAGTCTCTGTCAGAATTCGCCCAGGCCGTGTACGGCGGACTTCACAGTGGGGAAGCCATAAAGCCCCGTGTATTCAAGGGCCTTCAGGTGCTTGAGCTTGAGTACTCATCTAGCGGATCGTCTGAGCGCGACGCTCATAAGGTCGCCGTCTGGCTATATGCGGGCCTGCTGGACGGACTCCAAGGCCTCCGAGACTTGGTGTCGGAGGGACATGTACCAACGATGGTCCCATTCATGCGGCACATGCGGCTACTGGTTGATTTGACTGCTGAGCGTGGGATGGTGCTTCGGCACCTGTGTCTGGCGCGACCCAGTGCTGACACGGACGCAGAGATTCAGCAGGCCGCATGCCGAACGGTATTGGCAGTTCAAATAGCGCACGCCAATGGACTTGATCGGTCCAGCCTCATGGCGCTTGGCCTCTCATCGATACTGGACGTGGTCACGCAGGGCACCCATCCCAGCAAGGTGATGACCAAGCTTGCTCCATACACAACATTGAGCGATCTGGCGCCAAGCGTCATGATGACACTGAGGGCGCTCGAGCTGGCACGACTGGGCAAGCCCTCGGACCCTCTGGGCCAGCTGCTCTTGCTGACCGATGACGTAGTCGAGACCATCCATGGTCCTGAGCCCGCAACGCTGGAGCACGTTCATTCTCAGCTCAGCTGGGTTCGGGGGGCGGAACCAGAGATGTTGGAGACGGTCATCTCATGGCTGGGAGACACGCCGGCGGGAGCGATGGCAACCAGCAAGCGCTTGGACAAGGTGCTTCTATACGACCACGGCGAGGACGGAGAGACCCTTCGATGCCGCGAGATCTTTGAGGATGGACTCGGTGATGTGGCGGTGCTTCGCGATCTCGACGAAGACCAGCCCATCGTCTTCAGTGGACGCTTTGATTTTGCGTTTACTTCAGAGGACGAAGACGGCTGGTGAGCCCGAGCCGGTTTGGTTCGGGCGGTCTTTTTCTTTTCAAGGCCTTCATTTTCGACCGGCACCATACAAATCCCTGACACGTCACAGGTCTGTCACAGTGGGTGGGTCTCGCACAGACTAAGCAGCGTCAAACCCGGGGGTCGCCCCGCTGATTTGGAGATGTCATGCGCATTCAACTTACACTCTTGGCCTTGCTTTCCACCGCTTGTGAGGGCGACATCGGAGCCGGCGATGTGTTCGACGAGCCCACCGCTGAGACGGAAGACGGAAGTACCCCTGAATCTGAGAACGAGAAAGAAGAAGAGGAAGAAGACGAGCCCATAGCTGTAGAAGAGCTCGGTGACTTGGTGGGACTCGAAATGGAAGTGACCTACGAGAGCACGGTGGATGGCGACTTGTTCTGCGCCAAGCGGGTTGAGGTCACGGGCACTCCGTACACCGGCGACTGCGACGGCTGTGACTTTGCCTTTTCCATCGAGTCCACGCTGACTGAAGACAACTCCGCCGCCGGCTGCTACCTCTCGGACTACAAGTTGTTGCTCGCCGATGGCAGCATCGAAGACGTGGTATTTGCCCACGCCGATGTGCTCGAAGTGGGCGAAGGCGAGACCATCGCCAGCTATGCTGACGCGGTGTTCGTTCGCTACAATTTGATTGGATACTCCGGTACCTACGGACCGTACACTAAGGTGCTGAGTCACGATGACGGCGGTGATAACGTGGGCGTGTTTGAGCGCGACGGCGAAGACTTTGAGTGGGGTTCAGAGCTGGATGGCTCGAACAACGGCGATGACCTGGTGGTTGATTTCTGCGCCTGGGACTATGTCTCAAGCTGGTCTGATATGGAGGTCACAGACGGGTTTACAACCGGTACCGAAGCGGTGAACTGCGACGGTAAGAAAGTCGACGTTTGGACCCTCGACATCGATAGCCCGATGACCCTGGGCTTGGGTGTGGACACTGTGGACACCGAGACGGCATTCGACGCCAGGATGATTGTGTTGGGGCCGGACGAATGCGTCACATCCACCGCCGATGACAACTTCCCGTGCACCTTCGCCCCCTCTCGATATGAGTGCCCCGCCATGGAGCTCGACGTCGAGCCAGGAGAGTACCAAGTGGTGGTCCACTCGATGGTGAACGTGTGTGGTGAAGGCGTTGAGATGGGCGAGTACACCCTGACCGTTGATTCCCCCACACCGGTTCGCCCGATGCTCACCGACGATGACATCTTTCGGTACGAGCAGATTCCAACCACCACCGATCACAAAGCGGAAGGCCGCCTGATCTTTGAGTAGGACGGAACGGGTGGTCGCCCAACCCGGCATCCAAAACTCGTCTCATTCCTCGATGGGCTGGGCGGGCAACTCGTTGAAGCTATACCCGGGCCCCCACCGAAAGAAGGGCCGGAACAGAA
>CAWVVG010000556.1:0-2372 GCA_963932775.1 uncultured bacterium | reverse complement strand
CGGCTCCATGAAGCGCTGGAACCTTTGGCTCAGGCCGTGGAGATGGAAATCGACACGGGCACCCGGGGTGGGGCTCAGGAGTTGTTTGCGCTTCGGGAAGAAATTTCAGGTGCCATGGACCTGAGCCCACGAAGTCAGGCTTTATTCAGGAGCGAAATCCTTCGGTGGAGCCTCATTGCCAAGCGCAGTGAGCGCATGGAGTTTATCGAGACGCATTTCGACCGGCTGAATGGGTGGTCCATCGAACTGAAGGATGCCCATAGTCAATCGCGAATCCTGCGCTCCTACGCGTATGCTCGTTTCGATTGTGGAAAGATGAATGAGGGGATGGACATTCTCGAGCGCGCCCTGACCATCGCAGAGGAAACAGAGGCGCCCACTTGGTCTTTGTGTCTGTACGCAAAGGCCGGCATCCAAGCGCGAATGGGTAAGTTTGAACTGGCGATTGCCACTACAAAAGAGATGTTGCGCATCGCGGAAGCGCGGGGGGAGCGGGTTCGGGCTGCCGAGGCTTACCACCACATGTACGAGATTGCCCTGCAGACGGAATCCTACGATGAGGCGGCCCGGCTCCTTCAGAAGGTTCGCCAACGGTTTGAGGCTGTGGGGTCGAGGAAGGGGCTCGCCAATGTTGCCCTCGCTGAAGGTGAGATTCATCGTGCCCGAGGAGATTTTGAGGCGGCGATACTTGCGTACAAAGAGGCTCAGATGCGTGGAGAGAACTGCGAGAATTCCGTGGCACTGGATGCGCGCATCAATCTGGGGATTGCTTATGTGTCGAGCAACCGGTTTATACAAGCTCGCAGTGCCCTCGATGATGCACTGGCCATGGGAGGCAGTGAACTTCAGGTTTTCCTCAGGACAGCCATCCGACTGGGCCATGTGAACTGCTTGATTGCCGAGGGTAACTGGGGGACTGCTCGCAGCGAGCTATCCCACCTGGATACAATATTTTTGAAGACACGACTGGTGGATCGGGACTTTGGCGAGCTGGCAACACTGGCGGCCCGCAGTGCGGACAGTGCAGGTCATCCGGCCATTGCACGGCGGGCGTGGGACATTGCACTGGACCAGTGGGAGCGTCTGGGTCGGACAGAGCTGGTCAAAGAAGCGAGTCGTGCACTGGATGCATAGCGGACTCGTCCCGTTTCGGTGAACCATGCCCTTGATGGGTGAGTGAAGGGGGCGCTCTATTTTGAGGGAGTGGTCGGGCTGGTCTTCAAGATTTAGAGCACTTGGGAAGGCGCATATTTTGGGCCGCGGTTGTTTTTTAGCTCCTCCGAAGATTCACCATCCGAGTGTCCAGCCACTGTGCCAGTAGCCTCGCTCGAGCCTCCTTTTTGTAGAACAAGCGCACAGGGGAGTCGGTTGGACTCGGTCAAAACAGCTCCTTGGGGGCCAGTGGATTAGACAGCATCCATGCTTGGCCTTCGATACAGCACGCCGCCAGCCTGGGTCCAGGTTGTTTTGGATGACTTTGATTCATTCTTGTTGGACCATGCCTCCGCCGAGCGCAAGGCGAGCGCCATGGCCATGAGCTTTGTGGTTCGATACCCAGACCGGATTGCCATCCACGAGGCCATGATCACAGTGGCCCGGGAGGAGCTGGCGCACTTTCACCGAGTCTTTCGGCTGTGTGCCGAGCGCAAGCTTCGGTTCGCCGGTGATGTCAAAGACCCCTACGTGCGCGCAATGATTCAGACCATCCGCAATGGTCGAGAGCACGACTTCCTGGACCGAATGGTCATGGCCGGTGTGGTGGAGGCCCGGGGTCACGAGCGATTTGGCTTGGTGGCGGCGGCACTGGAGCCGGGCCCGCTGAAGGTCTTTTATGAGGACATCACCGAGTCGGAGGCTCGCCACGCTACCCAGTTCTTAGAACTGCTCGCCCATTACTTTGAGCCGGATGAAATCGCCGACAGATTGGATGCATTTTTGGACGCAGACGCACAGATCTGCAGCCGTCTTCCCATTCGAGCGGCACTCCATTGACCAATACCCGGGTCATCGACAAATACCTGGCAAACTACGCCGAGGCCGAGGCCGAGGGTGTCGGAGAGGCACCGAGGACGTGGAACCATGCGGTCTGCATTCCGGCCTGCGCCGAAGGGTCTGGGCTGCTGGGTACGCTGGGTACCCTCCGTTCAGCGCGTGGAGCATCCGAGGCCCTTGTAATCATCGTTGTCAACGGTCGCTGTGAGGCCCCGGGCGCGGTCCACGAACAGAACCAGGCCACACTCGCATCGCTTCGTGAAGCGTGCGGCGTGGGCGATGGCCCAATCTCATGGGGAGCCTTTGATGGCTTGGGCATCTTGGTGGTGGACCGGGCCTCTCAAGGGCGGTGTTTTCCACCCAAGCAGGGGGTTGGGCTG
>CAWVVG010000555.1:0-2374 GCA_963932775.1 uncultured bacterium | reverse complement strand
GGCCGCCCCCTCGACTGCGCGGCAATCCAAAAAAGCTGGACCGCCAGTGGATATCAAGCTGTTTTCAGCACCCCTGGGGATTCAGGTGCTGGTCGATGGAAAGTCCATCGGAAAGACTCCAATAAAGCTGTCCATCGCCACAGGCTCCCATACCATCACCTTCGTTGACGGAGACAAGAAGATCCGAAAATCGATCAACGTGACTTCAGGCGGAAAATCAAAATGGACCTACAAACAAGTAAATGGAAGCATAAATTGATGCGCCGCAGCCTACTCTCAGCCATCGCTCTGCTCATACCCATGAGCGCTCTTGCAGGCGACTGTCCCAAGCTCGGGTCCTTGGTGTCCCAGATCAGTAAATCACTGGAAGACGTGGAGATAGAGCGAGCCTCCAGTGAAGCGCGGGACGTCTACGATGCCCTCGCGTGCCAGACAGAGCTCGCCAACCCAATTGTGCTCAGCACACTGATGCAGCTCAGCGGCGCTGTACACCACTTCAATGAACAACCCGACCGCGCAGCCAAAGCTTTTGAATGGGCCATCGCGATTTCTCCAGGGTCCAGCTTGGATGTTGTGTACGGGGAGGAGGCTGCCGCGCTGTACACCAAGGCACGGGATGAATTCTTCACGCAGGCACCTGGAAAGCTGATGCTCATCGGAGACATCCAGGCGTGGATGGACGGTCAAAGCATCGAAGCCAACAGTACGCTGACCGCGCCAACGGGTACCCATTTGCTTCAGTGGAAAGAAGGGGTCGACGGTGCCCTAAACAGCAGAATCATCACGGTTGATGCCTCTGAAGAGCGGCAAATCACACTCGGCACCCCTCCGCCAGCAAGCAAAACCAATCGGACCCGCACAGCGAAAGCGAACCCATCCGGGTCGACCGGCGATGGCTTTGGAGTGAGCCAGACCATGCTCTACGGTGGCGGCGCTCTGCTCGCAGCCAGCGCCGCCAGCTGGGGCACGGCCTTCTCCGCCAAGTCGGCCTTCGACGAAGAGACCGATGCCAATAAATTGTCCGACCACCAATCCCGGGCCAACACGTTTAGAACGGTAGCGATGGTCACCACACTTGCCGGCGCCGGCATGATCACGACAAGCTTTCTTTTAAACTCCGACAGTCCTGTCGGCCTTACCATCGGCCCCTTGGGGATCTATGGTTCCGTAGCTTGGTAGGACTCCAATGAAATGCATTCATCCACTCACCCTCATTCCATTACTTGCCACCCTTAGCGCATGCCAAATGGTCACCGATGATGAACTTGCCAAGCGAACCGACACACTTACCGATGCAGATAACGATGGCTTCACCAGCACGGAATATGGTGGGAACGACTGCGACGACAACGACAAAGCCATCAACCCTGCGGTAACAGACACCCCCTATGACGGCGTCGACAACGACTGCTCCGGGCAGGATTTGACCGATGTCGATGGGGATGGACATGACGCCGAGGTCGTCGGCGGAGACGACTGCGACGACAACGACGAGGCCATCAGCCCTGCGGCAATAGACACCCCCTATGACGGCGTCGACAACGACTGCTCCGGGCAAGACGTGACCGATGTCGATGGGGATGGACATGACGCCGAGGTCGTCGGCGGAGACGACTGCGACGACGCCAACGGAGCCATCAACCCGGACGGCATCGAGGTCTGTGACTCGGTGGACAACAACTGCAACGAGGCAACCGACGAGGCAGAGTCTCTGGATGCGACGATGTGGTACGCCGATACCGATGGGGACACCTATGGTGACCCGGGTGCCATCCAGATGAGCTGTTCGGCCCCAGACAACTATGTCTTGAATGCAGACGACTGCGACGACACCTCCGACACCGCCCATCCCGGCGGCACCGAGGTCTGCGGAGATGGACTCGACAATGACTGCAACGACGAGACCGATGAAGATGCGGCAGTGGACGCCCCAACCTGGTACGCCGATTGGGATGGGGATGACTTTGGGGACCCTGACACTAGCCGGGTGCAGTGCGAGGTGCCCGAGGGGTACGTAGCCGACAACACCGACTGCAATGACGCCGCGGGCAGCGCCCATCCCGACGGTACTGAGGTCTGCGGAGATGGGATCGACAATGACTGCAACGACGAGACCGATGAAGATGCTGCGGTAGACGCCCCAACCTGGTACGCCGATGGCGATGGCGACGACTTTGGGAACCCAGACATCCACTTAGTGCAGTGCAATGCCCCCGATGGATACGTCGCCAACGGCACCGACTGCAATGACGACAGTGAAGACAGCTACCCCGGCGGCACTGAGGTCTGCGGAGATGAACTCGACAATGACTGCAATGGCGAGACCGATGAAGATGCTGCGGTAGACGCCCCAACCTGGTACGCCGATGGCGAT
>CAWVVG010000554.1:0-2388 GCA_963932775.1 uncultured bacterium | reverse complement strand
GCACCACGACCCATTCATTCGATTTTGACGGCCCCATCCCGACCTATTTGATGGTGCTCCATGCGGGAACCTACTCTCATCACGTGAATACCTCTGGAGCTGTGGAAGTACACACATGGGCTCGTCCAGATCTATTTGAAGATGCAGTGCTGGATTTTGAATCAACCCCGCGAATGATCGACTACTTCGGCACCATCTGGGGTGAGTATCCATGGACACACTATGCGAACGTGACAGCCCCCTTCTCCGGGGCCATGGAGCATACAACAGCCACCACCTTCGGTGAAGACCTCATCGGTCACCCCATGGCGGAGGTCGTCAACGCACACGAGCTGGCCCACCACTGGTTTGGGAATCTCCTCACTTTAGCGGAGTGGCCAGAGATCTGGCTCAATGAGGGCTTCGCCAGCTATGGTGAAGTGTTGTGGATCGAGCACGCCTATGGAGCTTCTGCCAAGCAAGCCTACATCCAGACCCAAATTGACTCGTACTACGCCTGGCAAACACTCGAGTCGTCATCGACTCTGTACGACCCCATGTTTCTGTGGGGAGGCCTAGTCTACGACAAGGGCAGCTTGGTTCTCCACATGCTTAGATGGGTCGTAGGCGACGCCGCCTTTTTCGATGGGTTGGCCCAGTACTTGGATGCCCACCAGTTCGGTTCGGTCACAACCATGAATTTCCGCCGAGCCATGGAAGATGCCAGCGGTGAGCCGCTTGATTGGTTCTTTGACCAGTGGGTATACCAGGCTGGTGACCCCAGCTATCGCTGGGGCATCACCCAGACCCGCCTTGGAGACTCGAATTGGCAAGTCGACTTCCACATTGAACAAGAAGCACCGGGCAGTTGGTCCATGCCAATCCCCATTCGAGTTGAGTTGGAGTCCGGCGAAGTGTTGGACATCATCGCTGACTCTGGAGATGGCGCGCTCACCACCAGCTTCTGTCTCGAAAGCAGTACAGCCTTTGCAACCTTTGACCCGAACAGAGCCCTGTTGTTTATCAATGCGGTGCACGTGGACAGCCGGTTTGAGGCCGCTCCGGATGTTTGTTCAGAACCAGGCGCCGGGCCCGAAAGCGACGACCCAGGACAAGACGTCCCCGCCTTAGGCACCGAGAAGAACAAAGGTCGCGGGTGTGCCACTTCACCACTGGCCTTAGCCTGGCTGTGGATTCCAATGGCCATGTTGACAAGCACCCGGCGAAGAAGCGCTACAAGCCCACGGTTTAGTGGTCGATAATCTCGACTGTATAGCGCCGGTCACAGGTTCCGCCCGGCCAGTCGTCCGAGTAGATGCGAATGGCGAAATCGTCCTCACCGCCGTCCCACGTGTCACCCACAAAGTGAGCCGAAAGACGGCCCGACCCGGTGTCGGTCCGAACGGGCACGGTTGAGCTCTCGTCAAGTAGGTACAACTCGAGCACGAAAGAGCCCGTGTGCGGGAAGGCGCTCACCTCGACCGTAATGTTCACATTGTCGATGAACAAGTCGTCTCCAGCATCAAACCGAAGCCAGTCTTCATCGTCTGCGGAATGCAGGGTGATACCGGCACTCGACGATTCAGCGGAGCTAAAAATCCAGCCATCATCGATGCGTCCCAAGTCGGTTGCCGAACTGAGGAAATCGTCGGGCTCTAAGTCGTCCCAGTCGTCCTCATTGACCATGCCATCGCAGTCGTTGTCGCGATTGTCGCAGACGTCTTCCTCACCTGGGTTGGTATAGGGATCCGCGTCATCGCAGTCGCCTTCGAGCTCCGTATAGCCATCCAAATCACCGTCGTGAGCCAGGGGGTCCCGTACCTCGAGGATCATGAAGTCCGTGGTCGAGTTCCCGTCACCATCTGTCGCGGTCAAACTAATGGTGTGGTACCCAGCGTTGAGAATGGTCTCAATGGCAATGAAGCCGATGGGATTCGCAGGCAACACCCCAAATTCGCCGTCGATGTCACTGGACCAACTGACCACAAGGTCAGACGGGTCGGTCACGTCATCGCTCACCTCACCTTCGAAGCGGATGGTATCAGAGTTCCAGTACCAGTCGCCATCCCCAGGCTGGGTAATCAGCACACTGGGACGAGCATCCGCCATGACCTCGATGACCACTTGGTCCGATGCCTGATTCGCGTCGCGGTCTACCGCACCCAAGGTCAATGTATGACTGCCTACGCTTAGGCCCGTAGTGTCCACTTGCACGATTCCATACTCACTGGGCTGGCCTTCCCACAGCATGCCGTCCCGACTCGAGATCACATTGCAGTTTACCGTACCCCACGGTTGCTCATCATCGGTCACCATTCCCACGATGGTTACCGCCTCCGACTGCAAGAAGGTGTCCCCCTCAGCCGGCCCGTCAATGCTCACCTGGGGTGCATCCTCAGCACCCGAACC
>CAWVVG010000553.1:0-2389 GCA_963932775.1 uncultured bacterium | reverse complement strand
GCATCGGAGTCTGCATCGGCATCGGAGTCTGCATCGGCATCGGAGTCTGCATCGGCATCGGAGTCTGCATCGGAGTCTGCATCGGAGTCTGCATTGGCATCCAGTGAGGGCCCGCTGCTATCGGCGGTATCTTTAAAGCCTGAGTTGCAAGCCAGGGTGGGCAATAAAAGCCAAAATACAGACTGAAAGCGCATGGGAACTCCTTCTGGTCTGCCACTCTAATGTTGGCTTTGGCCCTTAGGGAACCGGGTGTGGCATTGAAGCCCAGTTGTCACACCTTGGGTGCTATGTGCGATGGCCAGCAGCCGGAGGATGTGCGAGGATGACCATATATGAGTAGAGATGCGATGGATCTGTTTTCCGCCCTGTGGCCTATGGCCATGTTGCTCGTGGCGTTGGGCTTTACAGGACGGTCCATTCGTTTGCCCAGACGCTCTCAAGTAGCATGGCTGCCTTGGGTTGTGGCAACCATCGGGCTGGCCATCTTCGCCTGGAAGCATTGGCAGTTGGGTGTCATTACATCCAATGAACTGACCCATGTGTTCAAGCCAAATCGCACCTGGTATTCGTATCTCCAGGAGGACCCAGGCAACCCAGGGCGCTTGCATCGACTCTTTGGCCTGGGCCTGGTTCCTCTGGGTGGCTTGGCTGGCTTTCGGGTGCTCAATATGGTCGTGGCCGTCGCTGCAGCTGGGGTGCTGGCCGCCAGCTATAGACGCATTTCTGGAGGGGCGGCCTCCCTGTTCGCTTTGCTCGTATTGCTTGAGCCAACCTGGATGGACCGCATGTGGGAGGCCCGCGCCTACGCGTTCTTTCTGGCGGCCAGTGTGTTGGCGCTGTGGTGCTGGACCGATGCCAACGAGCGCGGAAAGGAGGGCCGCATAGGTGGCTTCTTGGCCGTGACTGCCATCGCATGCATCGAGAATCCCTTGTGCATTGTGCTTACTGTTGCCGGTTTGCTCGTGTGGTGTCGGCGTCGTGGCGTCGCGTCGGTATCCAGGTCCGAGTGGATCGCCCTTTCGTCCATTGTCTTGATGACTGTCCCCATGGTGCTGTGGGCCTTGGAGCGTCACCGCTCATTGTCCCATCAGTCGGATAAAGCGATTTGGATTTTGATGGGGGTTGGTGCGGGCGTGGGCGCCGCAGCCACGCTCCGCCGGTTGCCCTCCGCAGCCACAGGTGAACTCGTACTGTGGGCCAGTGCATTGGTTTTGGCGGGCCTTTATTTGGGGTTCGTTCCGTCTGTGAATCGCTCGGTGTTGTTCCTGTTTCCTTGGCTGGGTGCCGCGTTGTTGGTGCTGTTGCCGGCGGATTGGCGAGTGCAGACCGCTGCCCTCTGTTTTGTGGTGTATGGCCTGGTACCGGGGCAGTGGAAGAGACTCAATCGCAATCTCCAGATCACTCAAAACAAGGCTGAAGGGGCCCGGTCCCTTCACGAGTCCTGGGGTCAGCAGCAGACCGCTCCGGTGGTGTTTCGACCTCAATGGGCTGCCCCGGAATACCTCAGCAGCTTGGTAGATCTACGGTTTGCTCCTTACAGTTCTCTGGAGGATGGTCCGACGCCTCTTCCGCCCATGTACGCGCCCTCCGAGCGTGGCGAATGTACGGCAGGCGAGCGTGGGATTGCCTATATTCATGGACGTCAGGTCTGTGACTGCCCTGTGGAGATGGAGACCAAGCTCTGGGTTGCTTACGCCTGCCCTGAGTAGGACTCCGCTATTTAATTTCCTCGACCCAGTGCTCAAAGGCGAAGCGGACCTCGTTCGCTGACACGTCCACGATTCGAACGGCGTTCACATCGTCCCAAGTGGCATCGGTCACGTGTACCTCCATGCCCGCACGCTCCCATTCCATCGATGTATTTACATGCAGGTGCCCGGCGAGATTGGCCCAGATTATGTCTCGATGGGCATCGAATAACGTGACGGCCTTGGTGGCTTCATCGGTGGTGAGGCCGCCCGGCCCCTCAAACAAGGGCATGTGGCTCAACAGAATTACGCTCTCGCCAGCACCGCCGACCGAGCCCGCGAGCTGCTCTTGAAGCCAAGGCCATGTCCCACCGTCAAAGTCATGCAGGTCTGGTGTTTCACCCCACAGTGTATGGATGTCCCGACTGCTCCAGTCGGCCGAAATGAAGCGAATGCCCCCAAAGTCAAACGCGAGGTTCTGCAGCCAGCTTTCGACGCCACGCTCTGGATTAGTAACTGGCGTGGGAGCCATCTCGAACCCTTCAAATGTCTCCTCGAGGCGGCTCATCTGTCCCTCAAACGTCTGGTGAAAAGTGGCCTCTCCACCAGTCTGAATCACGTTGTCACCCATGACTGGGACCCATGGCATGGAGAGTTGACTCAAAGACTCGTGGGCTTCATCGAATCCCTCGCTCCAACAG
>CAWVVG010000552.1:0-2423 GCA_963932775.1 uncultured bacterium | reverse complement strand
TGTGCTCGAGGCTGGCGTAAAGGGTGATCTCTCCTTGGTCGATGTGGAGTTGGTTGAGGCGTTGGCTGCCGTGTATGTACGAATCGAGGCTGTGGGTCGCAAAGAGGCTCTGAGTGGCAATCGCTATGTGTTGGGCCTGGAGCGATACACCGTACCGCTGCATGATTGATTCTGAGTACGCCTCTGCAGGCTCGGTCCATAGCGGACATCATGGGCCGACTGGGTGATCTTACTGGGGTACCGTGGTGTCCTTGGATGTCGCCTTCGGGCCCATGCTGACACCCGCCAATAGGCGGTATCCAGGTACGCCAATGCCCCGAGATAGCGCCGTGCCAGCTCCCAGAGAAATCTCCCAATGGGGTGCGATGGCCCAACGCCCGAACCCAGCCAGTTCGACTGCGTGCGCCCCGGGGTGGGACAGGCTGAGGATGTGGTGCTCGCCGTCGGCCTCGATGGAGGCCCAGCCTCGTTTGGTCAGGGGTAGGTGAGTTCCAGCGCGCCAGTGAGCGGATGGGCCGGCCACCAGCCCGTCGAGATATTCAACCCCCGAGAGAGTCATTCCGACCTGCCCGGCGACGACCATTCGGGTCCCGGCCGCAAGGTTGATTGCCGCCGTTCCCGCAGGTCCTGTTCTTCCCAGCCAGCGGTCTTCGTTGCCGGACGGAAGGTCAGCGCGCAATGAGAAACCGATTCCGATGGGTGCTTCTCTGCGGTCTCTGAGGATCGCATCGCCAAGGATGCTCATGTCGCTCAGTTGACCGGTGGTCGTGCCAGTATCGCCATGAACGAAGGCGTGTACCGGCAGGGTCAGTCCCAGGGACCAGGCACCGAACCCGTAGCCAGCGGTGGTGGTTGAGGTCCATAGGTCGCCCACGAGGGGAATGTCCTCCGATGAGCTGTCCTTCATGCGGTACACGAGTGGCATGTGTGCGCGGTGCATGATGACCGACCCGAGGGGACCTGTCTCGGTTTTTATGGGGTCTGCGATGCCAACAAAGGTTCGTCCGTGAAGGGTGGGTACCAGGCGATCGGCGTCGATGCTGTTTGCTTGGGCCGGCGCTGCTGCGACTGCCAAGACGACCAATAGGGTGCCCATCGGTACCGCTCTTGAACGGCCCACGCATAGGGCGAGAGCGAGCAGGAATGCCCCAAGGCTTGCTGGCGTTCCCGGTGTTTGAGTACAGCCACCACCTGTGAATTGCCCACCTGTCAGGCCATGGCGTCCGGTGTCGGGGTGGGTGGGGTCGCCGCTGACTATCGAGTCGGGGTCCATGGCGTCGGGGATTCCATCGCCGTCTTCATCTCCACCGCATCCTTCATCTGTGAGCTCTTCCGAGTCCCAGCGCCCATCGAGGTCGGTGTCCGGCGAGCATGGGTCTGTTCCGCACAGAGCTTCGCGTTCGTTGTCTACACCGTCGCGGTCTGGGTCCTCGGTGAAGCTGCAAGGGTCCGTTCCACAGGCCTCGGTCTCGGCTTCATTGGTGATGCCGTCGCCATCGTTGTCCGCGTTGGGCTCAAATTCAATGAGGTCGTCGGCGTAGTCTGGGGTTCCGTCGCAGTCCTCATCGAGCGTTGTATCCGGGTCGTCATCATCGCAAGGGTCGGTGCCCATCTCGGCTTCGGCTTCGTTGCTGATGCCGTCTTCGTCGGCATCTGGGTTCGGTGAGCATGGGTCGGTGGCGCAGCTCCACTCCATGCCGTTGCTCAGCCCGTCGCCATCCGCGTCGGAGTCAGGGTCCACATACGGGTCGATTTCATCGCTTGTACCATCGCAGTCATCGTCGAATCTGGGGTCTGGGTCCATGGCATCTAGGGGGTCGGTCTCGTAGCGCAACACTTCCTCCCCATCGCTTAGACCATCGCCATCGGTATCGTCGTCTTGGGGGTCGGTTCCCCGTGTGATCTCCGCTGGAAAGGAGAGGCCGTCATGGTCGCTGTCCAGACCGATGGGGTCCGACCAAGCCGTCGATAGCTGGTCGAGGCCGCTGCCATCCGCGATATCAAAATCGAGTGGATGGACGACATCCCCCAAGCCGGAGGCCAAGGCCAACCGTACAGTCTTTGTTCGGCCTGCCAGGTCCAGCCAGGCGTGGGGAACCCGGATGTCCAAGTACACGTTGTCCATACCGCCGATCCTAGTCGGTGCAGGGACTTCCCGAATCCACTCGGTTGCCCAGGGCGTGGTGTTTTCAAATAGCACCGTTTCGGTCGCTGCACGCCAACCAACATCGCTGACATCGCTTCGGACCTGAAGGGAGTTGCCTTCACCGGAGAGCACAAGCATCCGCTCAAAACTTGAATCATCGCCGTCGGTGTCGACCAAGACACCCCAACGGCACTCCTCTGGGATGCAGTGGAATCGTCCAGCACCGGACTCGCGAGGCGAGCTGGACAATCGGAGCCGCAGGTACACAGAGTGTTCG
>CAWVVG010000551.1:0-2427 GCA_963932775.1 uncultured bacterium | reverse complement strand
GGCCAAGATTCAGCGCATCCTGGCCACCCTGGAACACCACGACGACTTCGACGGGCCAACGGGTCGCCCATCGGTGTTTGGTCGAATCATTCGCATCGCCGAGGACTTTGATTCCTTGGTTCGGTATAGCGGCGGCGGCTTGTCCTCAGGAGAGGCGCTTGCCCGGATGCTTGCACACTCCGGTACTCGATACGATGGGGACTTGCTTCAGCTCTTTATAAACTCCCTTGGAAAGTATCCGCCGGGCACGATGCTGTTGCTGCTCGATGGGTCCATTGGCGTCAGTGTCGGCGTGTGCCGGACTCCGGAGTCCTTTGACAAGCCGGTTGTGCGTGTGGTTCGCGACGCGAATGGAAATGTGCCAGAAGAAGCTGTGATGGTCGATCTGGCCATCGAGAGTGGGGTCCGCTTGGTGCTGAACTCTCGTCCACAGAGTCTCAGACGCGAAGGCGGTGATGAGGTCGCTCAGGAGTGACGCTTGGCGTAGAGTTGAGCCTGTGTCTCTCGTTCATCTTGTAAGGATCGGTCTTCGGCGGCTCGGTCAATGATGCGCTTTGCGCTGCCCAGCGCATCGGGGCTGGCTGAAAGCAGTCGTTGTGCCCACTGTAAGGCCGAAGCCATTGGGTCTGGTCCTCCGTCGACACCAAGCCCCCAACGGTTGGCTTCATCTGCAGAGATGCTGCCGCCGCCCAAGATCACTTGTTTGGAGATGGATGCGCCAAGCAAGGCACTCAGTCGGGTACACCCTCCGGCCGCAGGGATGATGCCGAGACTGGTCTCAGGAAGACGAAATACGGCTCCCGCACCGATCACCCGCAGATCACACGCCAATGCGAGCTCACACCCGCCAGCGATTGCGGGGCCATCGACCACGGCAATAGTGACCGCCGGGCTTCGGGCAATTTCGGTAAACACGGCCTGACTCAGCAGGTTCCTGGCATCCTCCGGAGTGGCCTCTTTCATCTCGTCCAGATCGGCGCCAGCACAGAAAAAACGGGGATGCGCAGAACGAATAATGACCACGCGGCTTCGCTCTGTCAGCGAAGCAAATGCGGCGCGAAGATCCCGGAGATGGGCCTTGTCATAGGCGTTGGCTTTTTCGCCTCGATCGAGGCTGATGAGACCAACACCATTAAGGATTTCCGATTGAATGGACATGAACCCTCGTCGAATGGCCTGCAATTGAGCATACTTCGGACATGGAGTTTCGCGAACAATTGGTGCACGATGCACTTGAAGATTGTCCCTACTTGGATGATCAGCAGGCGCGCATGCCCCTGCGATGGCAGATGCGAAGCCTCACTGGTGAAGAATTGGATGCGGCTCTCGGGGAAGGGGACCGGCGCGTGGGGCGGATGCTTTATCGGACCCAATGTCCCAGCTGTAGTGCCTGCGAACCCCTGCGCATGATCGTGGACGAATTTCAGCCCAGCAAATCGCAGCGGCGCGTATGGCGGAAGAACCAGGACATCAAGGTCACCGTGGGCCCAGCGATGTACTCCGAAGAGCGACTTGTGCTCTACAATCGTCACAAGCTCGAGCGCGGTTTGTCGAAGGATGGCAAGGAAATGACGCCCCAAGGATACGAGGGGTGGTTCCTTAGGAGCTGCGTGCAGACCGTAGAGATGTGCTTTGAGTTGAATGGTCGCTTGGTCGGGGTGAGCATTGTTGATGTGGGAGCTCGGGACACGTCCAGCGTTTACCATTTCTTTGATCCGGACCTGGCGAATCGCTCGCTCGGGACCTTTTCCGCTCTTGTCGAGGTCGCCTGGTGTCAGAGTCGAGGCGGGCGTTACCATTACCTTGGTTTGTATGTCGGCGGCTGCGATCAGCTTAGCTACAAGGGGCGCTTCAATCCCCATGAACGCCGTGTAGGTGGCGTGTGGTCCAGTCAAACAGAGGAGGCCTTAGTTGACTAAATCCCGACCCCCATGTGCCGGTTTATGGAACACACCGATGGTTCAGGTCAATGGGGACGTGACCACCTGTTGTCTGGATGAGCACTTAGAGAACAAGATCGGAAATATGACGAAGTCGACCCTGGGCCAGATATGGAACAGCAAGACCATGCAGGAGTGGCGATTGGCGCACGTTGAGGGACGGTTTGAGGACTCAGGCCCCCTGTGCCCCCGGTGCAATTGGCAGTCCGCTGGCGCCTACCCGGAAGACAAGGTGGCCGCATGGCTCGAAGATAGCCGAAAGATCCGTTAGTGTTTTTCTGCTGCTGAGGCCCTTTTAATGACTGCCGCAATATCCACGAAGAACCTTGGAAAGATCTACCGCGTTGGCTTTTTTATGCGCCGCGTGGAGGGCCTGCGTGGCTTGGACCTTGAGGTCGGTGCCGGCGAAGCCTTCGGCTTTATTGGTCCCAATGGAGCAGGGAAGACCACTACCATAAAGATTCTGATGGGCTTGCAGGGCCAGACA
>CAWVVG010000550.1:0-2452 GCA_963932775.1 uncultured bacterium | reverse complement strand
AGACTTGGCACTGGACTTGGCGGTTGGCGAGCCCGGTATGGGCTGTCGGACGGTCAACCTCCGGCCGCTCAAGGGTCGCAAGGCGAGCGAGTCATGGCAGTACACACTGCATGTCTTCGGACAACTTGGCCGCCGTGAGTGGCGGCACCGTACCCCTCAGATGGTTGTGGACCGCGGTGGTTTTCGATTTGCCCTCTCCACACTTATTGAGGAGGTCCATCGCACCTGCGTACATCCTGTTGCGCTCCTCGCCCACGGCGCGGAGTTCGCGCCGGTTGAGGTGATTGAAGACATTGCCTCAGTGTGGCGTGATTACCTCGAATGCTACCCATCCGGGCGCCGCTGCACCGTGCTCCTGGCCGGGACTGCTGGAAATGACTGGTGGCCTTTGGTGGGTGCACCACGCGTTGACCTGGTTGACTACGGTGAGGCCGAGGCCGCTGCTGTAATCGTCGGGCAAGCCGGAAAGGTTCCATTCTCTTCTCTTCGGAAAGCGGCCCACTTCTCTGGCGGAGTTCCTGGGCTGGTCGAAGCCATGGGCGAGCGCATCCGCGACAACTCGACGGTCCCAAGCCGCGACGATGAGCTGCTGGCGAGTCTGGGCTCGGTGGTGGATGAAATCCGAGGGGCTGTGGACATTGTTCACATGGACTCGGCGCTGGCCGATCGTCTGTATGATTTGGTGCCCGGTGAGCCACTGAAGCGGGAACCAGAGGTGGACGAAGCGCTCGCAATGGCGGGTCTGATTCGTCCGGTGAAGTGCCATGGCGAAGACAAGGTCAAGCTCCGTGCACCGGCGATAGCGACCCTATTGGGCTGAGTCAGTCCGGTGCTACTTGCCGGATTTTTTGGATGGAGCTTTGGCCCATCGCACCTGGTTTCGGCCATTGCCCTTGGCCTCATACAGTGCTTGGTCCACCAAGGATACAATGTCATCTGAGGTCTCGATCAGGGAATCCTTATCGATGGATACACCCCCGATGCTGACCGTGATGTCGATGACTGCATTCCCAGTATTAAACGGCACAATCTCAATTGCAGCCCGCAGTCGCTCGGCAGCAACCCGGGCGCCTGTGGGTGTGGTACAGGGGAGAATCGAACCGAATTCTTCACCCCCCAAGCGTGCCACAAGGTCGGCATCTCGCATGGCCCGCTGCATACGAACAGCCAGTTCCTTTAGGACGGCATCGCCGGCTGGGTGACCATAAGTGTCATTCACCTTCTTGAAGTGGTCCACGTCGACCATCAGCAAGGAGAAGCCTTGGTCGTATCGGGCAATTCGGTCCAGTTCCGTGTCGAGGGTTCGATTGAACACCCGGCGATTGTCCAGGCCGGTCAGGGGGTCCTTGCTCGCGAGATTGAGCAGCTTCTTGTTGTGGGCCTCTAACTTCCGAGTGGCATCCTCTTGTTTTCGCAACAATGCTTCAAGGCGACTTGCATTTTGCTCCTGGTCCACGGACATCTGAAGCACCGCAGCTTGGGCTTCTATCATGACGTCTTCGAGGCTATGTTGCTCGCCAATGTTCATGCGCAAGTCTTGGCCGAGGGTGCACATGCGCTCGCTAATCTTGTCCAAGACTTCGCCGAGAGCCATCTTGATGCCGAGACTCTCGAGCAGCTGCTCCGCCGCTGCAACACAGCTATCCTTGGGCCAGGCCTGCACCACATCGGAGATGGTGTCGGCACCCATGGCCAGTCGGGTGAGCGTGCTGACCCGGTCGGTTCCAGTGTTGGCCACATTGTGGTGGTCGGCGAGGGCACTCAGCAGATCGGCTGGCAGCATTGCGGACAATGGGGAGTCAATAAACTCCTCCGCGTGACTGCGGCCCGTCAGGACCCGTTCCGCATCGATTCGCGCCTGACCCGGTTTCTGTCGGAGGGCCTGAATGGAGGTTGCCAGGTGGGGTAGGCGCACACCGAGCAACACCGTTCCAATGTCTTGGCACAGGCCGAGAGCAAAGGCCTCGAATGGGTCTGGATAGTCGATGAGCTCCGCTAGGATTTGGGCTGCTGCTGCGCGTCGCAGGCCGTCTTCCCAGAATAGGTTGGTGTCGAAGCCTGGGACAGAGATGGACGCCATCGCAGCGCGGATGGAGTAGGTGACCGCATGAGCCCGAACCGTTCGGTAACCGAGTGCGACCACCGCTTGGGGAACGTTGCGCACTTGATCGGCGAAGCCATATCGGGGTGAGTTGGCTATCCGCAATAGCTCGACGGTCAGTCCGGCATCTTGTGCGCAGATGCGCCCCAGATCTTGCAGAGACCCATTGGGATCGCTCGCGGCACGGATCACCTTGGCCAGGGCTGCTGGTGGGGCAGGAATTGGCGTGCTTCGGCGGGGTGGGGTCTCGGTAGGCGAGGTACTCATGGGAACGGTCTCCTCCGACGGCAGTCTTCGGGGGCGTGAGACCGACACCAAAAACTGAGAAGGCTCCGGTATTCTACATGAAGA
>CAWVVG010000549.1:0-2454 GCA_963932775.1 uncultured bacterium | reverse complement strand
GATGGCTTGGGCATCTTGGTTGTGGACCGGGCCTCTCAAGGGCGGTGTTTTCCACCCAAGCAGGGGGTTGGGCTGGCCCGCAAAATCGCTGGAGATATCGCATTGGCCTTGATACGGCGGGGGGGCATTCGACACCCTTGGATTCGCTGCACAGATGCTGATGTTCAGGTGCCGGCCGACTACTTCGAGCAACTGCCAGCCGCCTTGCCAGGCACCTCTGCAGCCATCACTCCGTTTGTTCATACTCCAGAGGGGCCGCCTCACCAGCAACAGGCCATGGGCATCTATGACGCGTATCTTCAGAGCTATGTAGATGGGCTCACCCGGGCCGGCTCTCCATATGCATTTCACACCATCGGTAGCCTTATATCGGTGGGTGCCCACGCCTACGCTGTGGTCCGTGGGATCCCCAAGCGGCTGGCCGGCGAGGACTTCTACCTGCTCAATAAGTTGGCCAAGGTTGGCCGGGTTCATACCCTCGGAGGTGACCCGGTTTGCATCCGAGGGAGGCTGTCCGACCGTGTACCGTTCGGAACGGGAGCGGCGTTGATTAACATTGGCGCTGCGCTGCAGTCTGGCGGACCGATCAGAGCGTATGATCCCCGGGTATTTGAGGGCGTTGGGCACTGGCTGACGGCCCTAAAGCAGTTCTCTGTCGACACCGACTTGGTTCGGCTCAAGGCGACCATCGCGGAAGTGGATGAGCCCATTGGCCCGGTACTCGCTGCGGGGCTGGATGCCATGGGTGCATTCGAGGCCGCAGGCAAGGCGAGCCAGCAAGTCTGCGGCGACCTGTTGTACCGGCGCCTCATGGAGTGGAATGATGCATTTCGCACCCTGAAGCTCGTACATGCTTTGAGAGATGGCGGCATCTGCTGATGCTGAGCGGCTAAACCAGGAACAAGAATCCTTCGTTGACCAGGTGCTGGCTCAGCTCGCAGCGGATGTCGTCGTTGATGTCTCCGGGAATGTCGCGGACATTAAACTCGTCCGACTCTGCAATCCAGCGCAGGGTGGAGATGGCATTCCAGGGAGCAGAGACGCTCTTTCCGTGGAAGTGGAGCTGCGCATTTTCACCGTCGGAGTCCACACGCCACACGATTTCTTGGGGCCGACGAACAACGGATTGGATGTTGATTGTGCCGGGTTCGATAAGTGATCTCAGCTGACCCGCGGTGGCCGGCAGTCGGGTGGCGACAAACTGCACTCCCATCTCGTCGATGGTGTCTTCGAGGTCAGAGCCCTCCACAAAGGTCTGCATCAGCTCGTTGAAGCGCATCTCTAGGGATTCTGACAACTCGGCAGGTCCGTTTGGCTGCAGCGGTACCGCTTCTCTGAATCGCGGGTCGTGGTGCAGGGTGTCGACCATGGAGCGGAACACATCGGCCCAGATGGTGGGCAGGAGGCTGACCGAGAGGTGCACAGAGAGTTCATCCGTTGTGTGGGCCACGTGCCCATAGCCCCGAGGGAGGTACAGGAGGTCACCGGGGGAGAGGGTCACCTCATGGAGCAACTCAGCGCTCGGTTGAACCGCACAGTGAACGGACTGACCATCGCTTGGGTGCTCCACATCGGGCCGGAATACCTTCCACTTCTTGGTTCCGTGCAGTTGGAGTACGAACACATTCTGCACATCGTAGTGGGGCTTGAAGCCTTGGGCATTTCCCGGCGTGACATACAGATTGACGGGGCTGGGGCAGTGGAAGGCTTGCTCGAAGGTGCGGCTCAGGGCGGCGACGGACGGCAGTATCCGCTGGCAGGCCTCCATGACGAATGTCGCGCCCTGTCGCATCAAGTGCCGGGTGGCATCTCGATTGATGAAGCCGGAAACCGATCCTGTACCCCACGGGATTGAGCCCATTGTGTAGGCCGGAGGTGGAATCTCATCACCGTCTTGGACCAACCGGAAGGTGGGAGACCGCAGCCCGGAGCTATGAATCAACTCGTCGAGGGTATCGAGACTTAGCAGCCCCTCGTATATGGATGGGTCTCGCCCCTGTATGACCAGTGGAACGCCTTCCCAGTGGGCGTTGATGAAGTCATCCATGCCCGTGGGTGCAAGAATGGATTGAGGTCCTTCAGTCCAATGGGGCATGGTATCTCCGATAATGTCCCCTAAGGCTCCAGCCGGAAATAGGCCCCCAGAGTGCTTGTGAATTTGAATCCATTTGGGCCAACCACCTGGCATGCCGCCGCATGATTTTTGGGCGCGGGCCTAACAAATCCGGATGCACATACCGGTTACTTATGTTCAGAGGGATAGTTTTGATGGGTTGGTGGTGGATGGCATTGTTGGTTCCGTTGGCATGCGGGTGTCCGGCTGAACTGAAACCAGAGCCCAATGACACCGCCGAGGATGCGGGTGCCGACGTGGACGACCCCGGGTCGGACACGGGCAGTGGAGACGACACCGGGGAGAGTGCCACTGATACCGGCGATGAAGACGACACCGGC
>CAWVVG010000548.1:0-2455 GCA_963932775.1 uncultured bacterium | reverse complement strand
CCAGTGCGTTCCCGCTCAAAGAGTGCCGCACAAATCCGCAGTGCACCGGTAAGCACACCGCCGGCCACATCAGCAACGGGGATACCCGGCACATCTGGAACACCCTTAGAGCGGGCACCGAGGGACAGCGTGCCGGCCAAGGCCTGAAAGCCCAGGTCATGTCCCGGGCGGTTCTTCATGGGTCCCGTCTGACCAAACCCGGTAATGCTCACGATCACCAGCCGTGGAAATTGTTCACGGAGACGCTCTGGGGCCAAGCCGAGGCGGTCCATCACGCCAGGTCGTGAGCTCTCGATGAGCACATCCGCCTCGGCCAGCAATGCGTTCATCGCCTCGACATGGATGGGCAGCTTTAAGTTGAGCGCGATGGATTCTTTGCCTGCATGAAGTGCAGAAAACCAAGCCCCCTGTCCGTCCGACCGCAAGGGCGGCATAAACCGCAGATAGTCTGCCCCGTCTGGAGACTCAATCTTACTTACATCCGCCCCCAGGCCGACCAAGTACCAACTGCACATGGGTCCAGGCAACAGGCGAGACATATCCAAAACACGGATACCATTGAGAGGTTTCATTTCGAAACGATAATCGATGCCCGCTCAGGCCGCCTCTCGCAAAAACCCTTCGAGGGCCAATGCCAAGCCCACATCACCAGAGATCCGGAGTCTACCGGACAAGAATGCCCGATTGGAGCCAAGAGAGCCCTTCAGCATGCGCATAAACGTGTCCGACGAACACCACATCTCGCAGTCCTTTGGACCGCCGCCTACTGGGCCAATTCGAGAGCCTTCAGCGAGTCGTTCAATCTGCCAAGAGCCACCATCGGAACCGTCGACGTGGAATGCAACCACCACATCCTCAGGCAGACGATCTTCAAGCAAAATCATGCTCGAGGGTATGAATGTATCGAAGAAATCTTGTGGTGTAGTCACAATCACTCCTGGTCCGAAACAGCGTACCCAAAGATGCTGCGCTCAAACGTTTCAGTCAAGTACACGATCGGCTGAAAACAGAAAACCTTGACCCCTACTGAACCTTTCGAGGCCACTTCCACCCGCAACCGTTAGACCGTGTTCATGCCTGATGTCAGCTTACCCAGACCCATTTTCGTCGTCTCTGACGGTACCGGCGACACCGCAGAGACGGTCGTCCGTGCGGCCTTGCATCAGTTTCATGGGTACCTCGTCCACATGCAGGTCTTTCCCAATGTGACCGAACGGGACCAACTGGAGAACCTCATCCGACGAGCGGCCAAGGAGCGGGCATTGGTTGCCACGACCTTAGTAAGGCCGGATATGCGAAGCGCTGCCCTCGAATTCGCGAAGCAACATCGGGTCCGTACCGTCGAGCTGCTGGGTCACCTACTCACCCAAATGACCCTTTTTATGGA
This sequence comes from uncultured bacterium, assembly GCA_963932775.1. Lineage (GTDB taxonomy): Bacteria > Myxococcota_A > UBA796 > UBA796 > UBA796 > UBA796. The sequence continues at coordinate 1,068 of CAWVVG010000548.1, read as the reverse complement.
CATCGCCCCAGAGGGCGTTCCTGGACGCATGCACCAGGCGGACGAGCGGTACTTCGAGCGCATTGAAGCCGTTGAGTTCACGGTAAAGGCCGACGACGGAAAGGAGCCTCGGCTCATGAAGCAAGCAGACATTCTGCTGCTCGGTGTAAGCCGGACTTCCAAGACTCCTCTCTCGGTTTTTCTGGCCCACAAGGGGTACAAGGTCAGCAATGTACCGATCGTGCTCGATCGTCCTTTGCCGAGCATCCTGCACGAAATCGATCCAAACCGAATTTTTGCGCTGACCATTGATCCTGAGGCCCTCCGGGACATTCGTTACCAACGGATGGAGAGCATGCGGATGCCGGGTCGCACCAACTACTCGGATATGGACTACATTCTGGCCGAACTCGAATGGGCCGACGATCTCTTTCGCCGGCACCCTTCCTGGCCGGTCATTGATGTTACTCGAAAAGCCGTTGAAGAGACTGCAGCTACCATCATTAAAATTCTGGGTGAACGTGGGCTTTCCTCGGACACGCGTGAGTCTGGTCAACTCTAAATATTGATCTCGACACCTTGCGGATAGTACAATCCAACCAAAGATGGAGAAGGCGTGCACCGGAACGGACTGAGGAAATCCCTTGATCGGTAACGTCGTAGAAAAATACGAGGTCATCCAAAAAATCGGCGAAGGCGGGATGGCCACGGTGTATCGCGGACGACACCTTACCCTTGGGCGAGATGTCGCGATCAAGGTGTTGCACCCACACCTTTCGGCCTCCGAGCGAAACCGGCAGCGGTTTGCTCGGGAGGCGCGCGCAATCGAGCACCTTGAGCATGACAACATTCTCAAGATCTTTGATTACTCGGGCGTGGACGCCGAAAACTGCTACATCGTTACCGAATTCGTGGATGGGGTGACTCTGCAGGAGTTGCTGAATGAGCGCACCCGTTTCCCTTCTGAGATCACGGCGCTGATCGGCATCAAGCTCGCCCAGGCACTCCACTACGCACACGAACTCGGGATCATCCACCGAGACCTGAAGCTTGAGAATGTGATGTTGCGCCGAGATGGTGAGTTGAAAC
>CAWVVG010000547.1:0-2463 GCA_963932775.1 uncultured bacterium | reverse complement strand
CCCCAAATAATGGCCCACGTGTCAAAACTCACAGTGGGAAAAATAGCGAAACTCCAGCGCCTGCACACCACGGTAGTCGAGGCGGCCGATGCACTTCAGTCCATCGGCGCAGCAGGACCCGGCGCCCTAATTCGATGTGTACTTTGGTCCGGCCTCGCTCATGGCTTTGTGCTGTTGGGGATCGGGATGGCCGCCCATAGTCTCGGAGCCGATCCTTCCTACGCTGGGCTTCTCTTTACCTACGCAACCACCACTGCTGCCGTGGTCGTAATGTTTGCGCTCCCAGGCTCACAGGTCGGCTGGGATGCCATCTTTCTTGCGCTCCTTACCACCACCGCCGGACTCGCGATGCCCGACGCCCTCGCTGTGGCCGTTGTGGTCCGTGTCCAGCAACTGTTCATCATGGCCGCAGGTGCCGCAGCGCTTACCTGGTTGTCCCGCAGCGAAGCCAAACCCACAGTTTGAGCCCACAGTGGTCAAGGCCACTGGTATTGTGAAGGCACGATGAAATTCACCCACCACAGCCGCCGCGGTAGCTATGCCATCATCGTGGCTCTATTGTTGTTGGTCCTTCTTGGATTTGCGGCCTTGGCCATCGACATGTCCTACATTCGCCTTGCACGCTTGCAAGCACAGAATGCTGCAGATGCCGGTGCCCACGCTGCGCTCATCGAGCTCCGCAACACCCGTGACCAAGATGCGGCCCGCAGCCGGGCTGCACAGCTGGTAAACCTCAACAGCATTGCTGGCGACGCCGCCGTCATCGATCCAGCCACCGATGTTCAGTTTGGAGGCTGGGATTTCCCTACACACACCTTCGATCCAGACGCTGAATTCGTCAATGCAGTGCAGGTACGAGTCCGTCGTGAGGCGGATGCTCCCGGTGGTGCCATCCCCCTGATGTTGGCTCGAATATGGGGCGCAGATGAGGCCGATGTACGCTCAAATGGTAGCTCCGTGGGTGCCCTGCGCTCCAGGGAAATCCTTATCGTTCAGGATATCACCGGGTCTTTCCGCGATGAGATCGGCGATGCCCGTTCCGCCGGTCTGACCCTGCTCGACACCGTCCACGACAATGGCTTTCCCGCTGACAAGGTGGGCATGGTGACCTTCGTAGGTGCCGCGGAGGCTTGGACTGATCTCCAGCGGGTCGAGTCAAACTACAGCGCCATACGTTCCCAGTGGGTCACGCTCGATTGGTGCAATCGCGACTACCCCCCATTTACCCTGCCGAGCTTCTCCGAGCACTTCCACTCAGCGCCTCAGATGATCGAATGCAGAGAAGGAGGCACCGGTGGCTGGGCCGACTCCGGGACGAACCAAGGCAGCGGCCTCGAGGTGGCCATTGAGCAACTGACCGACGAAGCCACAACAGAACGCACAGCACTCAAGACGATTGTGTTGATCAGTGACGGCAAGGCCCAGTGTGTGCCCGAAGGCACCGCCTGCGATGCGGATGTTGCTGCCTTTGGTCTCGAACAGGCGAACACCGCCGCTGCTGCCAGCATCTCAATCTTCAGCGTGTCCTTTAACGAAACCTATAACGAAGATCAGTCCGCCTACCTGGAGTCACTGGCTCGAGGGTACGGCACGTTCTACGAGACCCCGAACTCCAGCGAACTTCCCGCAATTCTCGCTGAAATCGCAAACTCTATTCCCATCTCGATCGTCCAATGATGCGCCACAACAAAAGGGGCGCCCACGCCATCGAGTTTGCACTGACCATGCCGCTGTTCGTATTGATCGTGACTGCGATTATGGAATTCGGATGGATGTTCTTTATGCGCTCAACGGTCATCCATGCCGTACGCGATGGTTGCCGTGCCGGAGCGGTGGTTCCATTTGGTGAAGTGCCTTCGCCCACCGAGGTGGCCCAAAACCGAATGACTGAATTTATGGGTGGTTACAGCATCGACTGCAGGGGCGCAGAAGAACGCTGTGGCATCTCGGTGTCCACCTCAGGGGAGTCTCCATACGAGACGATGGACTGCAGCTTAGACATTGCCTACGAGCCGATTATCGGGCTCATTCCGGCACCCGACCGCCTCGGCGCCCGATCCATCATCATGTTCGAGATTCAGCGATGAACACTCGCCGTGGAGCCAGCGCCCTCGAATTTGCCCTCACCTTGCCTGTGATCGTAGCGGTCTTGGCCGGCATTCTCGAGTACGGATGGTACCTGTTCCAGCTCTCCAATGTGGTCCACGCTCTGCGAGATGGAACCCGCATTGGCGTGACCGTGCCCAGCACCGACGAGACCGGCGCTGCCGCCAGAGCCGAGGCCCACGCCCGGGCCGTACTCGATGGCCTGGGTGTCCCCTGTACCGACGGTGGTGGATGCAACGTGACCGCCACCATTGCCGCGGCAGAAGACGTGGACACGCTGACAATGGCCATCGAGGTAGACTACGAGCCCATCGTTGGCTTGCTGCCGACCCCATCGCAGCTTCACGGTACATTCAC
>CAWVVG010000546.1:0-2476 GCA_963932775.1 uncultured bacterium | reverse complement strand
CGGCATCTGCATCGGCGTCTGCATCGGCGTCTGCATCGGCGTCTGCATCGGCGTCCGCATCGGCATCGGCATCGGCGTCGGCGTCTGCATCGGCATCGGCATCGGCGTCTGCGTCGGCTTCTTCACCGGTATCTGGCTTGTCTTCTTCCTCTCCACAGCCAATGGCCAGAGGAATCATCCACAACGCCATCAATAGAACACGCATACACCCTCCCGAGGCCACGAGTCTACACTACGAATGGACCCAGCGGCGCACCTCACCCGCTGGCAGCTGGTCCGCCACACTTAGGCAGGGCGCGAAGCACGTCTCGGGGTTGGGCGTACCCGGCTGTGAAAGACCGGTTCGTCCATATGATGTAGGCTGGGCCTTCCAACACTCGGAGTACACATGCAGACATCACGCTTTCAACTTGGGCTTATCGCTACACTCGCGGTCGGCCTCGGCTTCTCGCTCGCATCGTCTCAGGCCAATGGCTATCCAGGGGGGGCGGCGGTTTCGTTGGGAACGAATCCGGTGGTGTCAGTTGGAGGTTCCATCTCACGCACAGGCTCGGTCACGGTTCTGGCAGCGCCCTCAACTCAGGACATCGTTGTCAATGACATCGGACTGGACTTTGAGGTCACGGATTCCACTTGCTTGGGGACGGTCGTCGCAACCTTTACGGTAGCAAGCACAGGTGAAGTGTTGGCCAAGCGGGCCATGTCAATGAACTGGTGGTCCAATGGCTATAGTGGCCAGGGTCAGCGCACCGACATCGCGATGAATAGTGGGCTGCGTGTTCCCGCAGGAGATGCGATGACACTGACCATTTCAACGTCTATGTGGGATAGTTGCGGCGCCTCTGCCAACAACTTGGTCTACACGCTGGCTGGCCACTACGCCCAGCCCTGATGAACTGCTGGCCACCGGAGTCCTGAGCTGCTGAATCCGTTGGGGCTTGGGTGTCTCGGTTCAAGCGGTCGCCATTCTCGGCAGTCCCGCCAACAATGAGCATGGCCAGACGTCAGCATTTCAGGGGCGGAGGGAGAGGCGTTGTCGCAGCCGAAGGTGAAAGCGAGGAAGATAGAAAAGGAGGTGGCTGGGTCGGTGTTCACACCACACTATCGCGGCCATTGGCCGCTATAATTGCCCAGATGGTTGGACAAGCCTGGTGGTCAGCAGTCGGCATTGTCGCTGGTGTCGAGGTAGCTTGACCCTCTACTCAGAGGCAGAAACCGCCCCGGCTCTCCATGTTGGAGACGCGTAATAGTATCCGTTCGGGGCCGCACCTACCGCAGCATCTCCAGCATTTTCATCCTTAATAAGTGAGCCATCTATGACCCCGTAAACGAAACCATATCCGGTGATTGAGAGGGTCGTCTCTCCGGTGAAGTTGTGCTCAACCCAACCGATAATGGTGGACCCATCCCAGTCACCAAGCCAGTCGCCACCGCCAGCTGAAATGGCCTCGAACAACCCTTCTTCGAGTTCTACATCGTTCATCGGACCAAAGCCGTAGCTGAATTCTGTTGATTCAGCCGAAGTAAGAACATCGCCGAACGCCATACTTGCAGCCGCACAGCCACCTTCAATTACGTCGTACTTATACCAAGAAGTATAGCCCATATTGACCGCGAGCTGACGGTCGGTGAATCCCGTCCAATCATCAATCAACCCGGCACTCATACCCTCAGGGTACAAGTACCCATCCTCCGAAACCTGACACACTTGGGCGCCAGTATTGTCGAAATAGATCCAGATGACGGTGTTGTTAAGCCATATATCGCTACCATCATAGTCGGCCAATTCACCTTCACTTGGCTCACCGTCCACGAAATAGCCCCTCAAATCCCAGGAGAGAGTGGTTACCTCTATGGGCACAGCAGGACAGACTGCGTCTTCTGCGCAATCGGGGTCGTCGCAATCAACAGCGGTGTCGTCGTCGTTGTCGATGCCGTCGTCGCAGACTTCCGGAGAGACCTCTTCCCAGTTCTGAGTCGCTCTGAAAGTTACTGTATAGGCTCCAGTCTCATTAGCGATGTTTTGTTCACAGACATAGGTGTAGCCGATAGAAGAGGCTTCGAGTCCGCTACTGTCGCAGCCCTCTGCAAGGGAAAGCCACTCGAGCTCGCCTGACTCACTGGTTTCCGTATAGTAGGCTGCCTCACCTTCGATGTCGAAACCCATGTTTCGTGTATAGTTTGAGCCAATAAAGTCGGAAGCACCTACAAATAAGTAGGTATCAAACGTACAGTCGGTGGCGATATTTTCAAAAATAGAGACAGACTCAACGTCACATGAGGGACATCCTTCCGGTGTGTCATGATGATTGGATGTCTGGACCGAAGCTCTAGAGCAGGGGAGGTATCCGGCATCGGCATAGCCTCCTTCGAAGTTCGACCACGATTCGGTGCCATAGCTTGACGTGAACTCTAAACTGACGTCGGCATCCGCGTCGGCATCCGCGTCGGCATCCGCGTCGGCATCCGCGTCGGC
>CAWVVG010000545.1:0-2478 GCA_963932775.1 uncultured bacterium | reverse complement strand
CCGTCGACTGCTAAAGTGGAACGGGTTTCCGACTGGGTGCCAGTCTGGGCTCCTTTGGTCCACACGCGCCTGCGGCGCTTGAGCTTGGCTTGGGCTCGACTGGGTGTCGTCGCAGTTGGACGCAGGGGGACCTTTTCACCGGTGGACGCGGGCGGAGAGCTTGCTTTGGCCATTCGGTACGGCGGAGAGGCGGTACCCGACCAGAGCGAAGCCATGCGGGTTTTGTTGGACCCACCCGTTTTGGACCAGGATATCAACGCTTCTTTTCGAGACTTTATCTGGGCCTAGATTTTAGGTGCTTCTTGGCGCAATCGCGCCCACCTTCTCTCCACCGTTTCCCTTCACAGAGGGTCGGCTGTAGGTCGATGGAGTCTTTGTACGCGTCTAAGCGGAGTTGACCCTCGAGGCCGCAGCTGTTCTCACCAGAGAAGTGGAGTGTCCATGAGGCTTCATCTCCTGCGGTGGTCAGGGTTCGCACACTCTTGATGTCGTCGGTAGGCGGTATGGTGAGTGGGTCGCCGACACACGCACGCAGGGTGCCCGAGATGGACATCCAGCGGGCAGGCCAAGGCTCCCGCCCGTCCTCGAAGTACATGGTTCGCTCGATAAGGGTGAGGTCCATGGTCGTGCCGTCCTCAGCAGTCCAGCGTTCGGCCGCACACGGACGGCGTTCGCGACACTTGGCGACCATGGCTTTCCCTCCCTGAAAGGGCGGGGCATCGGGCCACACACTGGTGCCAGGCGTCACCCGACCCGTCAGTTGCCAGTGGACACTTGGGCTGTCGGTTGTCTTTACAGGCGTGGCCGGTGCTGTGGTCTCGGGCCCACTCGATGTGCAAGCCGTCGCCAGCATTAAAGTCGTCGACCAGCTCAATTTATCGCCGTGGCTTGAGGTTCTCACATTTTTTGACTTCAAAGTCCCCAGTCATGGTGCCATCTTCGCCGAAGCCGACCTCAAAGGTGCCACTCAGCCAGTCGCCGTCGATGGTGGTGTCGATGCTGCCAGTGGTGGACCGAAAGGTGTCAGCATCTCCACGATTGCTGGAGATAAACCAACCGACTGCAGGTGAGTTCTGGCTGGCGATGGTCAGCTTTCCGTCTTGGACCTCTGCACTTGCGTATGTGAACTGCAATGCATTGATGGCCGACTCATTGCTGAGTTCATCCGTGTCGAGGGAGTATTTATCCTCGACCCAGGACATCTCGTCGCAGTCAATTTCGGTGTTCATAAACACCAGGTGTGGACCGCCCCAGTAGGCGCTACCTTCACCGATTTTTTCCCCGTATACGGAGCCTGTAATGTCGACGAATCCGCTGGAACAAGCAGACAGTAAGATCAGGGTAAGAGACGAAAAGTAGACTGGGCGCATGGTGACCTCCGACACCCTTGCTATCGTCGAGACGTTAGGCTCACCACCGGAGGTTGCAATGGGCGATCCGCTTTTTGATGCGGCCATAGCTGGAGACCGGCGGTCTCTGGCCCGAGCGATTTCTCGAATTGAGGATCGCGCAGAGGGATCACTGGCGGCTGTGGGCGCCTTGAGCCCGCGCCGTAAGGATGGCCCGGGTGAGCCGTTTGTGCTTGGAATTACGGGCCCACCTGGTGCGGGCAAGAGCACCTTCACAAACTGCGTGGTTACCGATGCCCGCGCCCAGGGTCGGCGGGTCGCGGTGGTTGCAGTGGACCCGTCCAGCCCATTCTCGGGTGGTGCCATCTTGGGCGATCGTCTTCGGATGGAGGGGCATGGGGCTGATGAGGGTGTCTTCATCCGCTCTCTGTCGAGCCGTGGGCACCTTGGTGGTTTGTCCCGCGCTTCCGGACAGGTTGTGGACCTATTGGATGCCGCTGGATTCGATTTGATCATCATAGAAACCGTCGGAGTCGGGCAGTCTGAGCTCGCTGTGATGGAAGTGGTGGATACGGTCTTGGTGGTTCTCACGCCTGAGAGTGGCGATGTGGTGCAGACAATGAAGGCTGGGCTCTTGGAGGTTGCGGACGTGTTCGCAGTGAACAAGGCGGATCGTGTGGGTGCGGAGGCGCTGGCCCGCAATCTGGAGATGATGGTGCACATGGATGCACCAGCAACCCAAGATGAGCCGCACTGGACCATTCCGGTGCACACCTGCTCGGCCTTGAAGGGGATGGGAGTGAAGGAAGTTGTGGGCTCGGTCCACGCTCACTCGGCTTGGATGCAAGCGGAAGGCCACGCTGACTGGACTGCCCGGAGGTCTCTTGGTCGCGTTCGAACGTTCCTGGACGTGGTGTCGGAAGATGCACGGCTGGCTGCACGGGATGCGCTCGCAGGGAGTCATGCCGAGCTTCGCGCTGAGTTGGAGCAAGGCCTGAACCCGTATGTGGCTGCGGCTTCGTGGACGGACAAGGGATGACCTGGGACCCCGCCAGCCTACCGAGAGGGCGTGGGAGCATCGAGCTTCAAATCGATGGTCCGGTGGCCACCCTCACCCTGCACAATCCAG
>CAWVVG010000544.1:0-2479 GCA_963932775.1 uncultured bacterium | reverse complement strand
TCTGGCGTCTATACGAGTGGGCGATTTGGCGCCGGTGAGCCCCTTCGGGGTGTGATTCCAGGGCTTCAAATATCGGACCTTGGGGCCACCAGTTTTTGCGAAACTCATGGTGTGCGGGCGGCCTATGTCTCCGGTGCAATGGCCGGCGGGATCGGCTCAGCGGACATCGTTATCGCCATGGGGAATGCAGGCCTTATCGGATTCTACGGTGCAGGCGGCTTGCCGCTGGAGGTGGTCGAGAAGGATGTCACCCGCATCAAGAGCACCCTGGGCGACAAGCCAGCAGGCTTCAATCTTCTGCACAATCCGGTTGAACCCAAGGTTGAGATGGGCACGGTTGAGATGTTTCTCAAGCACGACTGTCGTTTCGTTTCAGCGAGCGCCTTTATGACGCTGACACCCGCCATCGTGCGGTATCGGTTGTCTGGAATACACAAGGACGCCTCGGGTCGCATCGTGTGTCCCAATCGTGTGTTTGCAAAGGTGAGCCGTGCTGAGGTCGCAGAACCGTTTATGCGCCCGGCTCCAGCCGCCTTGGTGGAACAATGTGTGGCACAGGGATGGCTGACCACCGAGCAAGCTGGGCTCGCCGCTCAGGTTCCTCTGGCTGAGGACATCACGGCGGAGGCGGATTCCGGTGGGCACACCGATCGCCGTCCACTGGTGGTCCTATTGCCCACGCTCCAACGGCTTCGCGACCGAGTCATGGCCGAGCAGGGGTATGCTTCCAGAGGAATCCGCCTCCGAGTCGGCGCTGCGGGAGGCATCGGTGACCCGGAGAGCGCCTACGGTGCCCTGGCCATGGGTGCGGACTATCTGTTGACCGGCTCCATCAATCAGTCGGCAGTCGAGGCCGGCACCAGTGCACTGGTCAAGGAGATGGTGGCTGGGGCTGGAATGGCTGACGTAGCCACCGGGCCGGCCCCAGACATGTTTGAGATTGGCGCACACGTGCAGGTCTTGAGCCGAGGCTCAATGTACGCTCAGCGGGCCGGTCGCCTCCACGACTTATACAAGCGATACGCCTCCATGGATGACATTCCGACCAAGGAGCGAGAGAAGATCGAAAAGACCTTCTTCAAGCGGACCTTGGGTGATGTGTGGGAAGGGACCCGGGCTTACTGGGCCGAGCGGGACCCAAGCGAAGTGGAGCGGGCAGAGAAAGATCCCCGGCATCAGATGGCGCTTACCTTTCGTTGGTACCTGGGCATGACGAGCCGATGGGCTCGGATTGGGGAGAAAGATCGGAAACGAGACTTTCAAATTTGGTGCGGCCCGAGCATGGGAAGCTTCAATGATTGGGTGAAGGGCACATGGCTTGAGCCACTCGGGGCCAGAAATGTTGTCGATATCGCTGGGGCATTACTCAACGGCGCGGCAGCCCTTCGAAGGGTAGAGGTCGCTCGCTCGCTGGGTGTCAGTGTTCCTTCGGAAGCCGAACACCCAGCGCCAAAACATTCCTAAGGAGACTTCATATGTTTATTTTCTTATCCCTCATGTTTGCCTGTGGCTCAAGCCAGGGCCCTACCGAAGTCACTGCACCGAATGCGACTGCGGAAGCCCCGGCTGCTGCGAAAGCCCCGTCTCCGGCGGATCAAGCGGTCTTGGTTGAAGTTCTCAAGACGGCCGATGCGGCCGATGGTACCGAAGACAAGGTCGCCCATAAGTGCGCGGGTTGTGCACTGGCAATGGACGGAAAGGCTGAGAATGCGATCACGGTGGAAGGCACCACCCTCCACTTCTGCTCAAGCATGTGCAAGGCAAACTTCGGCAAGGACATCACGGGCAACTTGTTGAAGTTGGTGAACTGATACCAGGCCGTCCCAAGACGAACTGAAAATCGAAAAAGAGTCGAAGGCCCTTTACGTTTGGGTCATGAAGCGCCACCATGCAGGCGACCCTTCGACATGGGAGCTTCTGTGCGCATGTTTTCTTATGATTCATCACTGGCCTTTATCCTTGCCTTTGGCTTGGTCGCTTGTTCGACCAAAGACGCAGAGGAGACTGGCGGTTCGGTCGGTGGCACCGTCAGCGATGACACCGGTGAAGCCAGCCCACCACCTGACCCGGGCGACGCGGTCGTTGTAGGGACAACCGTAGGGCAGATTTTTGCGGCCTACCCAGACCTCGGGACGTTCCCGGGCTTGGTCGGCGTTCCCAATCTTGATGACGATGATGGGTCGGGTGGAGCGGACTGGGATCAAGCCGGGGAAGCTGCAGGGGACAACGACTTTGCGCTTGCAGCCGTCTCAACCCAAGGTCGGCAGGTGGACCTGAGCCTCAACGGAGAGGGGATCCGAATTTATTCGGGTGATGAGCTGATCTTGGGGGACGGAGGCGACTCAGCGGCCACCCTTTCTGGCGTCGATACCGCAGATCTCCGGATTGAGTTCTCAGACTTTCTTGTCCAAGGCCTTCTCACCGTGACCGATGTGGACCGGGATGAGTCGTTCGAGATTGCGCTGACTGCCAGCCCTTT
>CAWVVG010000543.1:0-2481 GCA_963932775.1 uncultured bacterium | reverse complement strand
AGCACCGCGAGCGGGTTGGCAACACCTTGGCCAGCGATGTCCGGTGCGGTGCCGTGAACGGCCTCAAATACGGCCATGCGATCGCCGATGTTGGCACCAGGAACCACTCCCAGCCCGCCCACCAGGCCCGCTGCGAGGTCGGAGAGAATGTCCCCGTATAGGTTCTGAAGCAACAGTACGTCGAAGGGCTCCGGGTTGCGGGCCAACTCAAAGGCCAGCGAATCCACCGGAAGCTGGCCGTGCTCGATAAATGGGTAGTCTCTCGAGATGGCCTCAAATGCATCGGCAAAAGCGCCGTCTGCAAGGGGCACCACCGATGCTTTGTGGCAGCAGAGGATGGAGCGACGGCCGTGGTTGCGCATGTGCTCGAAGGCCCATCGTGCGATGCGCTCACCTGCCCGGCGGGTGGAGACCTTCAAGGTCATCACGGTGTCTTTGTCGATGTTGTGTTCGATGCCTGCGTACAGGTCCTCGGTGTTCTCTCGCAGCACCACCAAGTCCACGCCCTCGTACGGTGTTTTTACACCCGGAAGTGTCTTGACCGGTCGGTAGCCAACAAAGAGGTCGAGGACCTTGCGCAGGTGGACATTGGCCGAGCTGTAGCCCACCCCTTTTGGGGTAGCGAGCGGCCCTTTAAGGCCGAGTCGATTCTTTCGGATGGAGTTGAGGGTGGCCTCAGGCATTGGATGGCCGTGGGCCTCTACCGCCGCCAATCCACCCAGGGCCTCCTCCCACTCGATGGGTGCGCCTGCAGCATTCAATACCCGGGCGGTCGCCTCGGTGACCTCTGGGCCAATGCCATCGCCTTTGATCAGGGTGACCTGGTATTTCATGGTCCATCCTCCAGAATGCGGTAGTGAAAGCCTTGCCTATCCAGCCTCTGGATCTTCAGCTACACCGCTGAGTTGAATCGAGCACGGCAAGGGTCCATGGGCCAGGATGATGGCGAGATCCGCGGCGTGCTTCATGCGAAGTGATGTCCGACCCTCACCGGAGTGAAGGGTCACGACGGCCTCTTCTTTTAGGTCCTTGGCCATTAACGGCTCGTACCGCACTCCATCGACGATGGGGGTAAGGCTGGTGGAGTCGTCCATGCTTATTAGATCGAGTCGGGCATTGGCGTCGAGCTTCACCAAGGTGTTCGGCATTCCCGCATTGTCCAGATCGATGGCGACATCGTCGACATGGGTGTTGGTGAACACTGCTTTATCCGACTCGTCGAGCATGGTGAATGTTCCGGATCGAATCAGCAATGCAGGGACTTCAGCCTGAGCATCTTCCATGTTTGGCAGGGTTGCGGTCATCGTGGAGCCGGAGATGGTGGCGGGCATTCCGATTTGCTCTGCCCGCGCCAAGAGCATGGGTGCCGCCTCGTCGATGCAAGCGCCTGAAAACTCGATGGTAATGGCGGTGCCATCGGCTGTGCTCGAGCCGAAGCGTGTGACCCCCCAGAGGAGGGCGGCAGCAAGGCCGAGGGCGCCCAAGAACACAATCGGTGCCGCCATAAAAATCGAGGCGGCTTTGGGCCGAGGTGGGAGCTGGTTGGGGACGCTCATGGAACTACTTGGTCAGGGTCTGCGAAAACTCGAGCTCGCCGGCATCGTTGTAGAACTCACCCACCATGACATTGTCGCGTAGCTCGACCCACATGAAACCATTTCGGGTGTCATCTTCGAACAGGGTGGGAGTGCCGCGGCCCGCGAGATCCGTGTTCTTTGCTGCGGCCCCCGAGACGATAAATTCGGTTCCACAGGTTGGCTCGAGCCACTGACGGTTGTGGTCGTGTCCACTGAAATACACATCGACCTTTCCGCAAATCTGGTCGTCCATGAACTCTTTCACGTCGATTCCTGACACGATCGGTATGTATGGGATGCCTTCGTAGGTCCCTGCATTTCCATGCTGACCATTGGAAATATAGGGGTGATGGCCGAACCCAACGGTCCACATCGCATCGTTGGTGGCATGCACCCCAGCGATCCAGGACTCTTGGCCATCTTCGCCGAACAAGGCCTGGGTCATAATGGCGTTTGTGTCGAGCCCAATGAACAGGGCGTGCTCGTGCTCTTGGGTGTAATACTCGTTGGGCATGGTCCACTTTTCAGAGTGACCGGTGTAGGCGACTTCGTAGGGCCCTTTCCAGAACTCGAGGCTGGTCGAGCCATAGTCGTGGTTGCCAAGAACGACGTAGAATGGGAAATCCAGCTCGGCGTACGGAAGCTCGAATTTGGTCTCGAATTGGGAGTCATCGACCGAATCGACACCGGAATTATAGATGTTGTCTCCCAGGTACAGAGCAAATTCACAACCGGTACCGAGATCATCGGTCTTCGCTTCGCACAGGGTCTTTACGGCATCGGCCACTGCGTACTGCCCCTCATTGCCTTCTCCCCCGTCTCCCATCGCAATGAAGCGGACGAGTTGGAGCTCAGCATCGGCATCGGCATCGGCGTCGGCGTCGGCATCGGCGTCTGCATCGGC
>CAWVVG010000542.1:0-2481 GCA_963932775.1 uncultured bacterium | reverse complement strand
CCTTTGCGCTGGGCCAGTGCCCACAGTGCGAGATCGTTGCCTTCAGCTGGGTCTGGGCGCTGGATGACTTCTTCGTATAGCGCCATGGCGTCTTTGGTTGATCCCGCCTGCTTGAACGCCTTGGCCAGCTGGAGTTTGGCTCGGGAGGCAATGGGCTCGGAAGGGTCGATTTTACCAAATGCTTCCGCTGCTTTTTGCGGGGCACCTTGGGCCAGATGGATCTCGCCTGCCGTGAGCAATCGATAGCTCATGGGGATCGCGCTGCTCTGTTCTACATGGCCCAGGTACGGCAGCGCATCCTCGCCTTTGCCGGCACGGATCAAGGACCAGGCCTTCAAAAAGCCCAGTGTACTGGTTTGGGTCCCAGAGAAATCAGAGGGGTCGATTGCTTGGAGAGCAGCCACTGCCACAGAGTGATCACGTTTGCTCAGGGCCTCCGCAGCGGAATTTCCCAATGGGATGGAAGGATCGTTCTGACCACTGCCCATGAGCACCGTGAGATCGGTGGATGTGGGTACCGTCAACGGTTCTGCTTGAGAAACAGCGATTAGAAAGGCAAGCATCAGCAAGGCAAACTCCACGCCCATAAGGCAGACAAATGGCTAACCCGTGAGTCAGGTGCTGCCGTCCCGGATATGATGGGTCCACTACTTGATGTGGAGACACCCATGCTTGCACCTTTCATGCTCGGGCTCAGCCTGATGACGCCAACAGCCGATGCCGCGGGATCGCCCAAGCTCATTCGGTACGACAGCTATGCCGACGACGGCGAAATTATCGTTGGTGCCTATTTTCAGCAGGAGCCTGGCTTTGGCAAAAATAGCTGTATGGCCCAGGTCTATTCCTTTGATGAGGAGGACTTCCCACTGGTTCCCACCGAGCTGAGAATGTTCTGGGCTGGGGAAGGCGCGGGCGAGACCAGTGAGCTTCTTTTGATGGTCTATTTTTACTGGTACGAGGGCCGAGAGGCGGACCAGTACGTGATGCGTGCGGGGCAATACCGGCTCTTGGACCAAGAGGAAGTCTTGCTCACCAACATTCCCAATGATGGCATGTGGGTCGACCTTGACTTGGAATTGAATGGCTTTGACTTTGATGGTGACCCCGACACTGAGGGCAAGCAGCCCATCGAATACGGTTCGATCATTGCCACGGTTTGTTATGAAAATGCTCAGTACTCTCCCGCGTTGGCCATGGACACCGATGGTTGGAAGGCCGAGCCCCTGCCCGAGGAATCGGATGATTTCATTGAAGGCCACGATACGAGCCAGTTCCGCAGCCTGATTTACTGGAACGGCTTGTGGGACGACCTGAACTCTTATCTGATGAGCACGTTCGGCTTCGGTGATGGCGGCGATTTCATCATGCGCTTGGTGATCAGTGCCAATTGGGACGACTATGGACAAGAGGAAACCGGGCCAGACGGCGGTACAGGCGCTGGTGGCGGCGGCGGGAACGCTGACTGCAAGGCGGGTGATTGGGATCTGCTGAGCGTGGAACCCGACATTATCGATCCTGGGACACGAACTACTGTCTTCATCGGTTCGACCTACTTGGTTCCAGACAACTCAACGGCGACCATTGGGTCATGGGCTTTGTTGGATGCGAACGCGACGTCCACTTGTGGATTGACGGGTGCTACGGATCCGGACATGGAGCCCGGCACGTATGATGTCACCATTGAGGCACCGGACGGAACGAGCCGGGTGCTGGAGGATGGCTTTACCGTCGGCGAAGAACTCGAAGGGTGCGGTTGCTCTGCAAGTACAGCGAGTAGCGCCCTGTGGTGGGCACCATTGCTCGGCCTTGGCGTGCTGGTGCGCCGCCGCGACGATTGAGACGCCGGCTTTGTTCGCGGCCGCACTGAGAGTCGTTTAATCGGAAGCGGGCGTTATTCAGTGAAGGTCACGACAGCCCAGTCCGCCGGAACTGCGGCCTCAATGTCTGCTTGAATCTTTTCGAGGTCACCGACAACAACGACGATGGCGTTGTCCATTTTGCTGTGTGTGATGGCTTCACCCACCGTCTGTATCGTCGCTGCTTGGGCGCGATTGAGTTCGTCGCTCAGGGTACTCGCTGGTAGGTCGTATGCGGTGAGCGATGCGAAGCTGCTTGCGATGGATGACCGCGACTCCATGGACTCGACGGCACGGGTCTGCCAAGCGGAACGGGCTTTGCCGAGTTCGACATCATCGATGCCGTCTTGGTAGCCGTTCAGTTGTGCGATGAGCTCGACAAGGGCGGGCGCGGAGACCTCGCGTTGCACATTTGTGCGGGCCCAAAGGTACCCGAAATTGGGCTTGCCGGAGTAGGAGGCGCGGGCGCCATAGGTGTAGCCCTTTTCCTCGCGGAGCTTTCGGTTTAGCCGGCTGGTGAATGTACCACCGAGCACGATGGCGCCGAGCTCTGCGGGTTCTGCGTTGGAGTCATCGCCTTTGGGGGCGGGCATCATCACCTGAAGGGCAGTCTGAGAGGTGCCCA
>CAWVVG010000541.1:0-2491 GCA_963932775.1 uncultured bacterium | reverse complement strand
CTCACGGTTCAACGCAACCCGACACTCCTTTCATTGGAAGGGCTGTCGAGCCTGACCAGCATGACGGGACTAGCCGTTCAAATCAATGAGAACCTGACCTCGATGGCCGGTCTGGACAGCCTGGAGACTCTATCGGAATCGCTGACGATATTTGCCAATGACAGCCTGTGTCGGTCCACTGCCCTCAGCTTTCTCGACTGGGCGCTTACCCTTGGCCTCGAAGGGTGGAACATCAACAGCAACGATACTTCTTGCTAGCCCCAACATCACTGGCAGAGGCTCCATAAACGGAAGCGGCACCCCCACAACCCTTGCTGCACGTTCTGCGACCATCGAACCAATCCACAGCCAGCCAAGCACCAGGCCTGGGTCCACTGACTCCGAATAGAGGCCGGTGAGCACCACGAATCCACCAGACTGACCCGCTGACAAGCCGATAATGAAAAGCCCGGCTCGTCTAAGCGCATCCATTAATCGCCTTGAATTTTCGCTGAAGTGACCTGAAAACAAGGCTACATTGGCCACCAAGGAGTCCTGAATGACGATGCGTTGGGTACTTTTACTGGTTGTGCTTGCGGCGGGGTGTGGCGGCAATGACAAACCATCCGCGAACCGTGGCTCACAGGCCGGCGCCTTTGATTTGGATGCAGCGGTACGCATCGATTCCCCGACCATGGGGGCCACCGTGGAGTCCCCCTTCGCCTTCTCGTTCACTCTTGGGACCAAGATTGCTTCTTTTGAGGTCGTCCTCAATGAAGAGCCCATCGTTGGGCTGGAGGTCGACGGAGAGGGCTCAGCCTCCACCACACTCGAGTCCGACCCCGGGCGCGTGGAGCTCACCATAAATGGTTGGGATGAGTCCGGTGTCCTGCTCAACACCCACTGGGTCGAATTTCGTGTGGTGGAAGCGGGCCCGTGGGTCACCATCACCACACCCACCGATGGCGCAGAGGTGAGCAACCCCGCACGCTTCGGAGTCGACGCGAGTGCGGAGATTGATGAGGTAGAGATCTTTGCGGATGACTGGTCTCTGGGGGTGGTTGAGCCCGGCTCACTGCTCTCCTATGAATTTTCGGGCACCGGCTTCGCACGTACAATTGTGGCCCAAGGCCTCGATAACGGCAGTGTGGTCGCATCCGACCAGATCGAAATCACGGTCATCGATGAAATCAACGTCGATGACAGCGACTGGAACGCCGTAATGCTCGACCTCATCGAGACCTACCCCACAGATGGGACCTTCACCTACGACTGGACGGATGCCGGTGATGGCACCACAATGGACATCATCTACGACGGTGAGGTGGTCGCGGAGGCGGGCCCTGGCAAGACCTGCTTTTGCTGTGGGCTCACCTTTGAGTTGTACATGCGGAGCTTCACTCAAATCGACGAGTCTCTCGGAGGGGACGGCCTGCTCAACGGCATGTCTGTCGCCGATGTATTTCAATTCCGGCGAGACTGGTTTGTGCGCGATCTCTGGGGTGATGGACCCGGTATTGGGCTCAGCAACTACGGGTTGGGTGAGCCTGTGCTTCGATGGTCGGAGGCTCAGGCCGGCGACCCGGTACAGTTCTGGCGATTCTCCGGCAGCGGCCACAGTGTGATCTTTATCGACTGGGCGACAGACTCCGATGACATCATCGTGGGCATCAACTACTGGTCCACCCAACCCTCTACCGATGGCGTGGGGTACCAAACCGAGTACTTCGGAACCGGCGGCTCCGACATCGATCCGGCGCACTTCTATTTGTCTCGTGGCTGGATGCCACACGACTGGCTTCCATGGGAATAGTTCCCCTGGTTTCGTAAGCATACCTTTTTCAGCGATGACTGCCGCTGGCCAAGCATCCCTTAGAACAGGGCTTTATCAGCAGACTTGGTGTCCGAGCATGTGGTGTCGTCGTCGACCTGATGAAAAATCGCATACAAAGCCCTGCCCTGTTCGCTACCGATTTGGCTTCGGGCGACCGCCTAAAGAGGGTTGAGCAGGCCCCCACCATCGCTGCCACGGGCTCCGCATTACTTCCAGACGGACCCGCCCGAACTCACGGCTGGGCCGTATACCCGGTCAGCGTGTAGCGGAAACTACTCTCAGAATAATAAGAGTCAAAATCCAAGGTAAGGCTGTCGCCCTGGGGCACACGGATACCGCTTTCATAGCCACGATGCAGTCCTCCATTGGAATGAGCATCCGTCATCGCATAATCCGCAACGACGGTGCCATCTGTGAGCCTAAGTGCCACACGGAACCAGCTACTTGTTTCACCTGTGACGTCGAAGTCTGTGATGATCAAGTCCCCATCCGTTGCGGTTGCCACTACCACCGACCCTTCAATGGGCGTACCGCCAGTGGACCACACCGGGTTTGTACCCAACGATACGGCACCTCCGGCCGGGTAGCCAATGGCATCGGAAGACGAGAGAGAGAAGCCGAGGCCAATCGCCAGGGTGGCGATAAGCCCAAGTTGAAAGCGTGATGTCTGCATGAATA
>CAWVVG010000540.1:0-2507 GCA_963932775.1 uncultured bacterium | reverse complement strand
TCCGGTAGAGGCCGGTAGGGCCGGCTAGTACCGGTAGTGCTCTGGCTTGTACGGGCCTTCGACCTTGACGCCGATGTAGTCGGCTTGGGCTTTACTCAGGGTCGTCAGGTGTACACCGAACTTGTCCAAGTGCAGGCGGGCTACCTTCTCGTCGAGATGCTTGGGAAGAGTGACCACAGATGGAGCCTTTCCAGCAGCGTCTATCAATGGATTCACGCCGTAATCTTCGGCCCGGTCGTGGAGCTCAATCTGAGCCATGACCTGGTTGGTGAAGCTCGCGCTCATCACAAAGCTCGGGTGGCCAGTCGCACAACCAAGGTTCACCAAGCGCCCCTCGGCGAGCACTATGATGCTGTGGCCGCCGCCGTTCGGTCCGTGTGTGGTGTTCGAGAACTTCCACTCATGTACTTGAGCCTTGATTTCGATCTTCTCGACCTCACCCGACTCCCGCATGGACTCCAAGACGGCGATCTCAATTTCGTTGTCGAAGTGACCGATGTTGCACACAATTGCGTTGTGCTTCATCTGCTTCATGTGCTCAGCGGTGATGATTCCAAAGTTTCCGGTCGTAGTGACGAACATATCGGTGTCGGCCACCACATCCTCGATGGTCACAACGTCGATACCGCGCATGCACGCCTGAAGTGCACAAATCGGGTCAATCTCGGCGATCTTCACACGGGCACACTGCCCCTGGAGAGACTCGACGGACCCCTTGCCCACATCGCCGAAGCCGATAACGAGGGCCCTCTTGCCGGCAATCAAGACATCGGTGGCCCGCATGATGGCGTCCACCAGGGAGTGACGGCAGCCATACACATTGTCGAACTTGGACTTGGTTACCGAGTCATTCACATTGATGGCTGGAAACAGCAGAGACCCGTTCTCTGTCCGCTCGTAGAGACGGTGCACGCCGGTCGTGGTCTCCTCGGAGACGCCCCGAACGCCCTTTGCCATCTCGGTCCAGAAGGTGTCTCCTTTTTGCTCGCGGACTTCCTTGAGCACCTGGAGAATGACCTGCATTTCTTCCACGTCGGTAGATGTTGGATCGGGCATCTCGTTCTTCTTCTCGAGCTCGTGGCCCAAGTGAATCAGCAAGGTCGCGTCGCCACCATCATCCAGAATCAAGTTCGCATCACCCTCACCTGGCCACACGAGGGCCTGGAGTGTGCACCACCAATATTCTTCTAGGGTCTCGCCCTTCCAGGCAAAGACAGGCACTCCAGCGGGAGCATCGACGGTGCCATTGGGTCCAACCACCGCCGAGATGGCAGCATGGTCCTGTGTTGAGAAGATGTTGCAAGACACCCATCGGACCTCGGCGCCCAAGTCAACGAGGGTCTCGATCAGGACACCGGTCTGAATGGTCATGTGCAGAGAGCCCATGATGCGCGCACCCTTGAGCGGCTGCTGACCGGCGTACTCCTCGCGAAGCGAAGCCAGGCCTGGCATCTCAACCAATGCGAGGTCCAGCTCCTTGCGACCAAAGCGGTTGGCATCCTCAGACTCATCGGCCACCCGGTAAGGAAGGCCTGAAAACAGGGGCAGCCCTGTGCTCATAAAGGTCGGTGCAGAAACAAATGGTGCTGTGCTCATGACGTCTCCAGGGTGATAGTTGCTCGGACTCTAACCGACTGCTCACCACCATGGCTTGGCTTACAACACATTGGTGCGATCAAATTTAGCCTGGAGGCCAGGTCATTTGCCTCCCACCAAGCACATGGATGTGCAGGTGGTACACGCTCTGCCCCCCCTGTTGACCGATGTTGGTCACCAAGCGATAGCCGTCCTCCTCGAGGCCCTGTTCTCGGGCTAGTTGAGCGGCAACCAGCATTAATTTGCCCATGAGGGCCTGGTCTTCCGGGTCTGCGGTCGCCATGGAGACGATGGGCTTTGTTGGGATGACGAGAATGTGAACCGGCGCTTGGGGCTGTATGTCCCGAAAAGCGATCACATCCTCATCTTCATAAACTTTGTCAGCGGGTATTTCGCCGTCGATGATCTTCTGGAAAATGGTCATGCCCTTTCAATACCGCGCGAAAATCGGCAGCACAAGCACACCTTTTTTATACTTCGGCCCGGCCACCATAAAGAAGCCGTTCCTTCGAATCGAGACGGTTGTATCGAGCAATTTACCCTTCGGGGAATGGACCTGAACACGAACACGCGCCCGCTTCTCACCCCGCTCGAGGACCGTGACCTCCACGGTTTTCTCACCCACGATGTGGAACCGCCTCTTTCCCTGAACCGGAAGCTCCGCCTTTTTCTTTCCAAGCAAGTCAAAACCCGTGTAGTTCAGGTTGTGAAGATGCTTAGCAATGCGCTTCAGTCCCTTGTCCACTCCCTGGGTCTTGTTGGTGGCGTGAACAGTCCACAGGCTGATCTGGACCGCATCGGCTTGGCTCTGTGCCCCTTTCTGGGCATACAGATCGCCCTTTCCAGCACCGAGAGCAGGCAGCGAGAACGCCAACCAAAGACCGATAAACCAACGAATTCCATTCATTTTG
>CAWVVG010000539.1:0-2509 GCA_963932775.1 uncultured bacterium | reverse complement strand
GGTGGTGGTGGCGGTGGCGGTGGCGGTGGCGGTGGTCGTGGTCGTGGTCGTGGCCGTGGAAGGCACCGGGGTGCGGACGATGCTGGGGATCAAACCCGATGGGAGCGGCTTCAGGCCTTCCTCAAGGCAGTCAAGGCCCAGGACCCCGAGGCAGTGCTCGGTCGAGTTCGGCGCACAATCGCAGAGGCGGAAGAGGACCTGGCTGCACGTCACCCCGATGTACACGAGGACCGGATCCGCTCGGCGGCTGCAATCGCGGGTGTCTCTGCAGTCATGCTCGGAATGAAGATGGTGAAGACCCTACCGGGCTTGCCCTTTGCTCCGGGGCACAAGAACGCCATCATGTTGCCCATGTACATCTTGGGCAGAGAGCTCACAGGCAGTCGGTTTGGCGCCACAAGCTGCGGTGTGTGCATGGGTGTGCTCGCATTTCTTACGGGCGATGGGCGCTATGGAATTTTTGAGATTGCCAAGCACCTGGCGCCGGGGGTCTTGGTGGACCTGCTCTATCCTGCAGTCCGAAGGGTGTTCGGTGTTGGCATTTGGCCGATGAGCGCTCTGGGCATTGTACTCGCTACTGGGCGGTTTTCGACGGAGATTGTGGTGGCGTGGCTTCTAGGTGCGCCCGCAGCATTCTTCGCCTACGTCGGAGTCTCTGGCGTCACTCATCTGGGTGCTGGCGCCTTGAGTGGTGTGGTCAGCGCATCCATACTGGGCGCAGTCGCATCGATGCGGTATGAGGCCACAGAAAACGCATCAGCGACGGGAGAAAATCATGAGTCATGATTTGGTTGTGGGAGATGGCCGCATTCATTTGGACAACAAGTTGATGGGAGAGTCTCTCATCAAGGATGGACTGCAAGAATCCACGGACATCGAAGAGGAAGTTGGTCTTGTACCTCGGTGCAAGGTGCTTGGTGTGGGTGGCCGGAGCATCATGGACCGCGGCCGCGATGCCGTACTTCCCCTCGTGGATGCGCTGGTGGCGGTGCGGCAAGATCATGACATTTTAATCGGCGTGTCCGGCGGGGCTCGGCTGCGGCATGTCTACCATGTGGCCTTGGACCTGGGCATTCCCACCGGAGGCATTGCCCAGCTTGCGGGTGCCAGCGAGGAACAGAACGTTGCGATGCTGCAGCAGTTGATGGCGCGCCACAATGCCGTCATGCTCAAGCGCGACCACTTCGCAGATCTGCCCCTGTATCTGCAGAACAAGATGATTCCCATTGTCATCACGGTGCCGCCCTACCACTACTGGGAGCCACCACCCAAGTCTGGACGCTTGCCAGAGAACGGCTCGGATCTGGGCCTTTTTATGACCGCTGAGGCCATTGGGTCGTCTTGCTGTATCTTCATCAAGGACGTGGACGGTCTGTACACCGATGATCCAGCGACCAATCCCGATGCTGAATTGATTGAACGCATCGGTGCCACAGAACTTATCGAGCGAGATCTGCCGAGCCTGGTCCTGGACCGGGCGGTAATTGAGACCTTGCAGAACACGCGTTTTGTGAAAGAGATTCAGATCATCAACGGCCTGCATCCAGAGCGCATAGCGGCTGCCCTCGCTGGACAGCACGTTGGCACCATCATTTATCAGGAGCGATAAAATGACTGTTATTCGAGGCGAGGGTATCGAGCGCACTGACATCGTTACAGCTTTTCAGCACATCTCATTCACCCATTCAGATGCGGAGAAGCTGGCCTCTGAGACGCCAGTGATACGCATGCTGCCGGATGTGAATGTACTCAAGATTGGCGGCCAGTCGATTCTGGACCGGGGCCGGGCTGCAGTAGCGCCGCTTCTTGAAGAAATCGTTGAGGTCATGGACCAGTACCCAATGCTCCTCGGTGTGGGTGGTGGGACCCGGGCTCGGCATGCCTATTCGGTCGCCTTGGACCTGGGCCTGCCGACGTCCATCTTGGCGAAGCTTGGCATGCAGGTGCCGATGCAGAATGCCCGGATGCTGCAGATTCTTCTGGCCCAGAAGGGCGGGATGCTCATCGACCACGATGACTTTGGAAAGCTGCCTCTGTACTACAAGCTTGGGTGTTTACCGATTCTGCCGGGCATGCCGCCCTATGAATATTGGGAGAAGCCAGCCAAGACCGGCCGCATTCCCACTCACCGCACTGATGCCGGCGTGTACCTCACCGCCGAGGTCCTGGGCGCGCGGTCTTGCATCTTCGTGAAAGACGAGCGCGGCCTGTTCACGGCCAACCCCAAGGTTGACAAGAATGCGACCTTTATCGACAAGGTCCACGCGGGTGAATTGCTGGAGATGGGCTTGCCCGACCTGGTGGTAGAGCCCATTGTTCTGGAGTATTTAACTAGGGCACGCTGCGTGAAAGAGATTCAGATCATCGACGGCCGGGTGCGAGGCAATCTGACCCGGGCCCTCGCCGGCGAGCATGTGGGAACCATCATTCACGGATGACGATATCTGTGGGGACCGATTAGGTAGGGGCCCATGCAGTCTTCAACCCCGCGACCCTTGATTGCCGATGC
>CAWVVG010000538.1:0-2517 GCA_963932775.1 uncultured bacterium | reverse complement strand
GAGCGAGTCCTTGAATGATCACGGACAATTTATTGCCGGGCATCTTCACGGACTTGAGAATCTTTACCACCGTCCCTACTTGGTAGAGATCGCCAGTGTCAGGATCTTCGTTCTTCGCCTCTTTCTGCGCCAAGATCGCCAACAACTTGTCTTTCTCGAGGGCTTCATCGACGGCGAGCAGGGACTTCTCCCGACCTACGTTGATGGGAAAAGCCAACACTGGAAAGATAACGGTGTTCCGAATCGCAAGGATCGGTAGATTGAGCTCGCGTGGAAGGCTCGCTCCGTCTTGGGCGGGGGTGTCAGTCATGAAAACCTCAGAGGATGGGGGTTCCTGAATATCCGGAACCGGGGAATACTTACAAGCCTAAATTGGCTGCCAATAGCCGGCAACCACATGAACGGACAAAAACAGTACTACATTCCAAACGGACATTTTTAGGCACCCTTGAGCCAGTCTTTCACAACAGCCTCTGTATGGGCCCCAAGCACCGGCGGCGGAAGGACTGCTGCCCTGGGTGCACCGTCTACCCGGAATGGCAAAGGCGCTGTGCGCACCGTTCCATTGCCCGAAGGATGAGCGTGTTCGACCAAGTCCACATGCTCAAGGGCCTCGGCAACGGAATTTATCGGGCCCGCGGGAACTCCAGCCTCCAGGAAAATATCGCACCACTGTTCGACTGTGCGCCCACCCAAGATGCCGTCGATCAAGGCATCGAGCTCGGCCCGGTGTGCCACTCGATCCGCATTCTTCGAGAACCGTGGATCTTTCTGCCACTCGGAATGGCCCATCGTCTCGGCAAACACTTTGAACAACCGGTCGTTTCCGATCGCAATGTTTAAGAATCCATCCCCAGCTCGATAGCTCCCATAAGGATGAATCGACGGATGATGATTTCCAAGGCGGGTCGGGGCCACTCCAGCGTTTAGCAATCCACTCGCGTGGTAGGTCAGCATAGCGACTTGACCATCGATCATCGGAACGTCCACCAGGGCGCCCTCCCCCGTATTGCTCCGGCGGACCAGCGCGGCCAAGATCCCCTGGACACCGTACAGTCCGGTGACCAGGTCGGCGATCGAGGCACCACACTTGGCGGGCGCACCGTCTGGGGCGCCGGTAATGGATGGAATACCGCCCATCCCTTGTATGACAAGGTCGTAGCCAGCCCGGTCCACGGCCCGACCAAACCCGCTGATCGAACAATAAACCAGGCGTGGATTGCGCTCTCTTAGGATCTCTGGGCCCAGGCCCAGTCGGTCCATCACGCCGGGCCTAAAATTCTCGATGACCACATCGGCCACGTCCGCCAAGGCAAGCGCAGTTTCCCGGTCCCCCGGATCCTTTAGGTCCAAACAAATCGACCGCTTCCCTCGATTGACCGAGAGAAAATAGGTGCTGACCCCATCGGAGAAGGGCGGGCCGAATGAGCGGGTGTCATCGCCAGTTCCAGGCCGCTCAACTTTCACCACATCCGCACCGAGATCGGCCAGATGCATGGTGGCAAATGGACCCGCCAGCACCCGAGAAAAATCGAGAACTCGGACACCTTCCAGGGGTGCGCTCATGGCCGTCTCCTTATTGGTCGTTGAGTTGAACTACGCGGTCCTCATAGGCCGCCCAGTCTCCTCCCGCCCACGCATTGGAGCCAATGGTCTCGGGGGTTGGCGCCAAAAACCCGGGAAATGTCCCACCGCGCTTCAAGTCCCAGACCACCAAGGGGCCGTCCACAGCGACCGGAGGCCCCATGAGCTCACTCAGCTTCGCCACCGCGATGACCGGCAGGGAACTCCTGGCCTGTGGGTCCAGTCCCCACTCACCACTCCGTGCCAGGGTCAGCAGCAGCGTGTGGCGGTCGAGCACCACCCACCGCATTCCACGTTCTTGTATGGCTTCCACTTCCGATGGTTCCGGCAAAATCGGATTGGCCGCCCCACGGGTACGCTGTCGGAGTGCGCGAATAAATCGGTTGCCCATCGCGTGCTTGAAGGTGGGTGACCAAAACACACGGACGTTCTCTCCCATCCCCCCAAACAAAGGCAGCCCATGAAGCGGTTGCCACATCAGTGACTCCCGTACGACCTCCATGGGCAGCTCGATGATTCCGCCGGTTCGTTTGCCCAGCTCGCCGTACACTGCCGGAACCTCATACGTGCGGGTCACCAGCGGAATCGTGCCCTCAGACCTTTGCTCTAAGACTGTAAGCAAAGTCAACACCACTGGCAGTGCCCCAAGCCACCGACTCCGCCACCGACGGTGCAGATATTGAACCCAGAAGCCCCCAACCAACGATGCCGCCAAGAAAGCCACGACCGTCCACCGGTACGGGAACCACAGGCGCTCGAGAAACGGGATGGTCTGAACAGCGAGCCGGTAATGCACCATTGGAACTGCCCAGTCGTCGCCCAATGTGAGCGTGGGCCCGATTGAGAAAGCCAAGGACACAGCCAGGACCCAGGCCCTCCTGCGCCGACCTGCGGGCAAGAGAAGCGCGGAGAGTGCCAGCACCGCCCAAAGCC
>CAWVVG010000537.1:0-2517 GCA_963932775.1 uncultured bacterium | reverse complement strand
CACGATAGGTGTGCATGTCCAATTGGATTGGGAGCCCGGAGTCAATTGAAGAAGAAACTGATGCAGGTAGAGGCCTGTTAGTCAGACTGTGATAGAAATGGGTGTACAATTAGATTTGAACGCTTGGGGTAATTGATGATGAAGCTAATGGTTTGGATATCTTTTTTTGTTCTATCCAGCGGCGCATGGGCAGCATCCGACGACGATGCGGAGACTGAGACCGAAGAGGCTTCGCTCGAGGAAATAGCTGCGGAGGCAAAAGCCTTAGAATTGTTGGGGGAGGGCTCTGACTTGGGCGCTCCCGAGGCGGGGGTTGGCACCGATGACCTCTTAGAGAATGCACGTGGTGAGCTCAGTGTGAATCCGGCTTCAACACTGCCAATGGAGCCTACGCCTTCAGTACTCGACCAATTCTACGGCGTTCAGACCGTGGATGTCCCATCGTCTGTCCGCAAAGAAGCTCCACCGGTGGTGAAGGAATTGGTCCCGGAGAAGAGTCCAATCAAGCCGCGTCAAGATTCGGCTGTCTTTCAGGGACAGGGATGGCGACAGCAATACCACAGCGGAAGAACGCTCTCAAGCACGGGGCTTAGGATGGGCCGTGTCGGCACAGGCTTATTGTTTGGAGGAATGGTCTTGGCTGTTGTTTTCGATTCCGAAGAATTTTTAGTTGTGGGGGCAGTAAGCGGGCTGGGCACCATCTGGGCAGGATCCGGAGTCACCGCTGCGGGCACCTATCGATCGCACGCGGCACTGGCGAAGGGAGGCCTGGTTACTCGAGGCTGTGCCGGATGCCTTGGAGCATGGGTGACTGCGATTCACCCATTTACCTCACCGTTTTCTTACCTGTTTTCCATGACCCATAGAGCATCTGACGCACAGGTTTACAGGGGAAAAGCCGAGGGGCCTGTAAGTTCGTCGAGCATAAGGGTTTCACCGGTAATGACCCGTCTCGGGCCAGGCCTGGGACTCAACGGAACGTTCTGACACGGGACCAAAGCGAGCCATCGGGACCACCCTTGGAGCCCCCGAGACCACTCAGCAGTTGCGCAGATATTAAGGAGCATCCAGCCCAAATACAAGCCGTTCAAATCTTCCAGTCTAAAATGCGTATCCATTTAGCCGCCGGACCCGGCCGGAGGAAGATCATCGGTGACCAACCGATGGACGACCAACGGGACTCCCGAGGATGGCGACGGCTGTGACTCCCCGCTCGACTAGGACAACCATGGCCACGCAGATTCAGCCACTTACGCCGTGGGTGTCCGACGGTTCGTCAGGTCCAATCCGACCTAGCCATGGGCTTGGTACCCGGAGATGGAGAAAAATACGTTGCAACTACCACTTGTCGTTATGTAGGCCGCTGTACCCGAAGCCACCGCAACACCCGTTGTGTAGGCATGGGCGACAACCGCGCCCGCACTACCCGCGTCATCATTACCGCCGTCATTATCTGTGTCCGAAGCCAAATTGTACTTGGCCAGCACATCGCCTTCTGCAGTCTCAATGGTCACGGAGGTATTTGAGGTAGACGGGTTGCAAGCCTGTTGAGTCAACACAACATCCGCAATGATGAATGGCCCACCTGCTCCGGCCTCAAAGAGGAGCACCGGCGTTGTTGTGGCATCGCCGCCTCGACTGGAAATCGGATTCGTCCCCAACGAGACCGCCGCCCCCGCCGGATACCCAATGGCCTCCGACGATGAGAGTGAGAAGCCCAGCCCCACAGCGAGTGTAGCGATGAGTCCAAGTTGAAAGCGTGATGTAACCATGATTCCTCCAGAGGTTTGGAGGCTGAGTCTACACCATTGTCGAGTTCGTTCCTGGCTCAAAGGCAGAGCGACGGTGTCCGACGGTTCGTCAGGGCTGGGCGTAGTAGCCGGAGAGGGTGTAGCGCACGTCCGAGACTCCACCACATGAGGACGCATGGGTCCTTGTCGCACCCAACACCAACTCAGAACCACCACTCACCCTTATTCCGGAACGATAGGAAGAATCAATGTATGCAGCCCCGGGCGTATATGAGTCTCCGTCGGAAAAGTGACGGTACTGACGAAGTGCCCATGAACCCACCACTGCACTGTCTGCCTGCAACTCGACGTGCCACTTCGTCATGCAATCGAACCCATCATCGGTGTCGCTGAGTTGTAGCTGAACATCGGTTATGATTAGGTCCTGATCCGCTCCAGTGGTGACCAATAACGGCGCCTCACCTGTGTTAATGGTTCCAGCCACTGAGAACACCGGATTCGTCCCCAACGAGACCACAGGGCCCGCCGGATACCCAATGGCCTCCGACGATGAGAGTGAGAAGCCCAGCCCCACAGCGAGTGTAGCGATAAGACCAAGTTGAAAGCGTGATGTCTGCATGTGTTCTCCAGAGGTTTGAACGCCCAGCCTACACCATGTGGCGCCAACAAACCCGCCCTCCCCTGCGCTAGGATGAATCCGAGGCACCCACCCCATGCAACCGGGGCAGCAACGCGCCCTGGAGCTAATACTGGCCGGTCATTCGGT
>CAWVVG010000536.1:0-2523 GCA_963932775.1 uncultured bacterium | reverse complement strand
GGAATGGGTTGGAATAGCTTCTTGCGTCTGGCCTATGGCTTCAACGAGATTCACGGCTATGGCGACGTAGATGGGGACGGTATCTTCGACACCAGCGAGAGCGGTGTTGGAGACGAATTGTCTGCAGAAACGGAGCCCGCTGGCTGGCGACTGTACCTTGGCCTCGGAACGGGCTGGTAGGAGAACATGATGAACACACACCAAACACTCTCTCCTCTATGGATCACTATCTTGGCACTTGGATGCGGAATGCCCGCTACCCAGTCGGATGTGAAGCTTGCCGGGGTTGGCTTGACGCCTGACCAGGTCGGGGCAATACCCGACTTCCAAGGTGGCCTCATCGAGTACAACCTCATCGACTTCGCGGGGGCACAGCTCCCCCTCGGTCTGGTCGGTCTTACGTCGTACGGCGAAGTGGGTCCCGATGTGAACTTTCGGCCGCCATACAAGATGGTCATGGGCCAAGGGTTCGTGTTCCAGGACGACACGATTGCGCCGGATGCCACCATGGGTACGTTGGCCAAGCCGCCCGCTGCCGAAGGCGTTTGCCAGACTAGGTTCGAGCCTCGCTCGTACATGAGTGGTCTTGCAGATGTTGGAAACGGCATCACCTTTTCCACAAAGGGTGGAGCCGGTGGATGGACCGTCGGCCGCCGGCCGCTTGTATATCCACCCGATGTACGGAACGTGAACGTTTATTACATGGAGATCGATGCCTGGAAGCCCGAAGCCCGCATGCGCAAGCAGGTGGTGGAAGGCGGTAGCAACGACCCAACTGAGATGGTCGATGTAGTCTTGGTAAAAGCCAACTTTCCAGAGGGCCGAGAGGTCGAGGTAAACTTTCCAGGTGGTGTCCCACCCATGGAAGCCGGCATGGGCTCTATTCCCGTTCCCCTCAGTGCAGAAGGCCAGAGCCGATCAGTAATGCTTCCCCATTCACCGAAGGGTGTGTTGCTCGGCTGGAATGGTCCTCGGTACGACAGGTTTGGTCGATTGGTAGAGTCCAATGGTGTCACAGACCCGTTGTTTGACGGCGTAGGTGCTGTTCCGGTTGGAAACAGCACTTGCCTGCAGTACCTCCCCCATGGAAGCACACCCACCAGCACCGAAGACTGCCTTGAGCTTCAAGATCCGCCCCGGTCTCCTGAGGAGTTCCTTGCACTCGGTCTGAACTACCCTGCGAAAGAACTCAACGGTCAGATGTACACCGGTCCTTGGGATACCGACGACCAACAGTTGAGGTTCCAGTGGGAACCTGAGGAATACACCGCAAACGAGATCATGACCCTCTCGGTTCGCTTTCTGGGACCCGTGGACCGGGAAGATGTGAACATGGTTGAGGGTGTGGTTCGTGGAGACCCGGCTGCTTCAGCAAGAAATGCCCAGAGTGAATGGGACGCGGCTGTGGCCCAAGGGAAGGTCCCAAGTGGACTCGACCTGCCGGCAGGTAAGCGCGATGCCCTCGCATGCGACGAGCCCTATGAAATGGGTGACCCAGCGGTTCTCCGGGACACGGACAAGGAAATCGAGTGGCCTCTGGATTCCGCATACACCTATGAAGATGGCGGCTTGGTTCCGTCTCTGCAGGGCGACCCCGGCTACAATCTCTCCGAAGTCACTTGTCGCCTCGACGAGACGGCAGGTGAGTTCATCCTGACCCAGGACATACTGGACAACGCGATGGATTACGCGGCCCTTCACGGCGCCCAAGGCGCGGTGTTCTTTTTGACCCGTTCCACCGAGACCCAAATCGACGCCCCGGCTGTTCGTGACCGGTACGGAAAGAAGCATGACACATCCCCCATTAAGGTCGTGAGCCGCTCCATACAGGTCGGTCGCTTCTGGTTTGGTCAGTGAGGAAAAAAGCAATGAACCTACGACAATCCGTTCTTATCGCCGTTGCCCTCTCTGCCTGTCAGGGAGAGGGTGATCTCTCAGATTATTACGAGGGTGGAAAAGCCCCCGGTTTATCTGGCATCTCTCAGGAGATTGAACAGGGAAACACGGGCGGAGACATCATCTCCATCAGTGGCAATGGCTTTGGTGAAGATCTCAATGCCGTTACTGTGGTGTTCGGATCTCAGAATGCAGAGATTCTTGAGGCCACAGACGGCGAGCTCACCATCCGTGTCCCGCAGGGTCCCGTTCAAGGTGGGCCTGTGGATGTCACGGTGGGAACAGTTGCCGGACAAAAGACGGTGGCGGGCGCCTACACCTATGAGGTGGGTGCGCTCCTTCAAGACCAAGCTGGATACATCTTGGTGTCGGACCAATGGCAGTCGTGCCTCGGTGGTGTTGGCCGGGGCTCAGCTGGAGTGGGCTGTGACCAAATTGCCTACACTGGGTACACGGGGCTAGAAGGCCGCGCTGCGTTCTTGGACATCAAGTTCCCCAATGTCCACAGCATGTATGTGGGCTGGTCTGGAGGCTCTGATATGTCATGGGACAGGTGGAGCGTACAGACACCTGGGCAGATGCCCAATTCCTTTGACATTGAGAATACCTTCGAGGACTTGAAGTCCT
>CAWVVG010000535.1:0-2532 GCA_963932775.1 uncultured bacterium | reverse complement strand
TGGCGCTGGCGAACGGCTGCCCTCCGATGCGATTCGCTTGGAAGCCGGCCGTGGCCAGATCGAGCGCGACAGTGGGACCGTGGGACGGTGGGTACAAGCTCGGTACGATGGCACTGCGGCGGCGGCTGATTTGGGAGATGTCATTGTTGCAACCTGGAGGCGCCCTCCGGGTTCAGGGGCACTGTGGGACTTGGCGATCCGAGGTGCCGCGCCCGGTGATGGGGCCAATGTGTTGGTTGATGCGCGCGCGGTCGACCAAGGGGGCCGACCGCTCGTAGACGCAGAAGTGACCATTCGCGTTGGAAGCCTGCGAAGGCGACAAAAGACCAACTCCTACGGGTGGGCCACGGTGTCTCTTGCGTGGCCAACAGGCAAGCAGTTCGTGGTGGTGGAGGCGGAGTCTGTGGGACTGAAGCGGCGGAGCTATGTGCTCCGTGGAGACCCCCCCACTGCAGCCTCAGGAGCGCCGGATTTGGTGGCCGAGACTCAGATTCAGATACGCCCAGGGCGGGTTCATGGGGTTGTATTGAACACCAGCCCAAAGACCTTCACCAACGATGGAATGGTGGGCACAATCACGGTTCTTCTTGAGGACAAGATTGGCAATGCTGTGGTGGGGCCATCGGTAGAAGTGGTCGCCTCTGAGGGAGTGGTGGGTGAGGTCGTACAGCGCCCGAACGGCGTGTATGCAGCGTCCTTCGGGCCACCGGTTGGAATGAGTCCTGGCAGCATTCGAATTACCGCAAGCACCGGTGATGGCCGATTCAGCGCCGCCACGGACTTAGAAGTTAGATATCGACAATTGGACTGGAGCATTGGTCCCAAGGCTGGGTTCATTGTAGGGGCTCACGGTGATGCTGGATTGGTGGCCGGGCTGGGTTTCGAGCGGCGCTTACCCGTGGACGGTCTCTATTTTCGGGCGGATGCCGCACGGTATGCGCTGACCGCGTCTGAACGGGACCCTGTGACGGGAGCGGAGGTGAACATGAGCATGTCGGTCGTGCCTCTTGGGCTGGGGATGGTGGCCCGCCGAGGGTGGGGAAGGTTTCCCTTATGGGTCGGGGGTCGCATGGTGATGGCACCGTTTCATTTGGATGCCCGGGTCGATGGTGAGTCCGCTAGCAACGGTTGGGGATGGCTGTCGCCGGGCGCAGGAGCCACCACAGGCATGGGGTACCGTTTGGGTGGTGGAGAGGTCTTCGGGGAGCTTGACTATTACTTTTTGGTGGCCCCATCTGGCACCATCGGGTGGAAAGGTTTGGTCGGGGGTGTAGTGGGTGCGATTGGCTACAAGCTATTGTACTGAATGATGCTTCGACTCCGCACCATATTGCTCTGGCTCATCGCGACATGGATGGTGGCGTGCCAGCCCACGGTTGTCCGACCCTTTTTGGATGGCATCAGTCCCAATTGGGGCTTCAACGGAGAGCAGACAGATGTGCAGGTGCTCGGACAGCATTTGTATGCGGGAATCAACGCCAGTGGAGGCGGCATCGAAGCCTACGACCGTGATTTCGTGGTCGAACTGATAGGTCCCGAACAGAGGTTCCTCGAGGGGGTGCAACAGCTCACTTCAGGCAAGCTCTCAGCCGAAGTCCCTGCGGGGCTGAGCCCTGGCTGGTATGAGCTGGCTGTGACCACACCAGGAGGCCTCAACGCGAACCTCGAGGACGCATTCGAGGTCACCAATACAAAAGCCGACAGTCTGAGGCTGATTGCGGAACGCACCACGATTGCCGTGAACCAGTATTCCATCATCCAGATGTCCTTGCGTTCACCTGATGGAGATCTGGTGGCGGAATCGGTGCCGGTTCGGATCAGCGTGGCCGGTACCGCGGGTCAGGCGGACTCAATCGTGTTCAATTTGGACGGCTTGGTCGGGGGCGATGAGGTCATCAATAGCCAAGAAGTTACCGGCCAGCTCAAGCCCTCTGGAGAGGCTTTTATTGGCATTTCCAGCAGTGTGCCGGACACAGTCTGGGTCACGATTGAGGCGACCATCCGCGACCGAGTCGCAGTGACGGCAACCCAGTTGGTTAATTTTGTCGCAGGGGATGTCACCGCGCTGGTGGTCGAGGTGGCAGACCCAATGGAGTCTTTAGTCGCAGGGGAGGACGTAAATATTCATGTACGGTTGGTTGATGAGTCGGGCAGTACTGTGTCGGGTACAACGGCAACCGTAGCCCTTCGTGAGACGTGCTTCGGTGGCCAATTTCAGACCACACATACCTTTGTGGACGACGCCGTAATTTCGGCAAATCCAACGATGGCTTGCCCAGCCAACTCCATCCATGCCTTCGGGGTGGTCGAGGGCATCGGTGTAGAAGGGGAAACAAGGTCGTTTGAGGTTGTGGCTGGTGAACTCGAGGGCCTGAACGTCTCGGCTTCACCCGATGTGGTCGTGGCTGGTTCCGAGGACGTCACAGTATTTGTGCAGGGGGTCGACCGGTTCCTCAATCAAACACCGGTCGAACTTGGAGACCTGGAGATCCATGATGAAACCCGACCGATCGACGTCGCCTCGGGGAATGG
>CAWVVG010000534.1:0-2541 GCA_963932775.1 uncultured bacterium | reverse complement strand
CTGGAAAAATCCCAGGATTCGAGAACCTCGAGAACATCAAGCTTGGAACGAGCCCCCAGCGTGAACGGTGGGCTTATCAGCGGGCCCTCGAGGGCGAACTGGTACGGACCGTTAATGGTCTGGATGAAGTGAAGGCAAGTCGTGTTCACTTGGTCTTGCCCGAGCGCTCGGCCTTTCTCCGTGAAGAGCGGCCAGCGTCGGCCTCCATCACGGTTCAGCTCGAGACGGGCCGAAGCTTGAACGCCGCTCAAATCGGTGGAATCACCGCCCTTGTTGCGGGTGCAGTCGACGGTCTTGAGATTGGAAAGGTTGTATTGGTCGATGAGAAGGGACGCCTGCTTAGCACCGAGCGGGACAACGATGAAATGACCATGGGCATGCCGGCCCTGTTTGAGGCGCGGCAGGCATATGAGTCCAAGTATCGGAGGACCGTTCTTTCTGCGCTGACGCCCATCCTCGGCACCGAAGATGCCATGAGCGTCGCAGTTACCGTTGATTTGGACTCCACGATGGTCGAGAGCACCGTCAAGGAGCTCGACCCGAACACGCAGGTCACCATTTCTGAGCAAGTTCGTGAAGAGGACAGCAAGAACAAGACGGCGGGTGGTGTGCCTGGAGTTGATGCGAACCTTCCCGAGATGGGAGCCGCGAATCGAAATGGCACTACCGAGCGAAGTACAAGCGAGCTCAGCTCAAACTACGATTACACCACCACTCAACGTCATACCGTTCAACGGGCCGGAAAGATTAGCCGTGTAAATGTGGCCGTTATGGTCGATGAAGCGCGAATTACTGCCCTGATAGAGGCGGCAGGTGAGGGTGCGGATGCGGACGCAGTCAAGGCCCAAATCAACGATGCCGTTCGAGTAGCAATGGGGTTTGATGAGGAACGCGGAGATGCCGTCTCGGTGAGCTTCATGCCATTCTCAGCGCCCGTCTTGGATGACTCTGAGTTGATTGCCGATTCATGGGATGCCAAGGAGCTTGCACCGTACTTGGTCGCATCTTTGACCATCATACTGTTCTTTGTCTTTGTGATTCTACCCGTCATGCGCGCCGTAGGGTCTGCTGGGGCCGCCGGAGGTCGCGCAGGTGGTGCAGGCGATGTGATTGCTCGGGCCGCAGGGCGGTTTGGCCGAGGCAGTGAGCCTGCTGCTGGCGAAGAAGGAACCAACCTTGCGGATAGGTTGCGTATGCTTGTAGATAACTTTGAACCGGTAGAGGCTCAAGACCTCAATCGCTTAGTGGAGCTTCAAATGGATGCTTCAGCTCAGGTACTTCGCCGCTGGGTCCACACTTAGGAGATCGCATGGCTTTGGCACTTAAAAATCAAGACGAGAAATACGGCGGCCTCGAGCGCGCTGCGATTCTCGTGATGTACCTCGAGCGGTCGCTTGCAAAGGGCCTGCTCGACCTGATGAGCGACGATGAGGTGCGAAAGGTTGGGCTGGCTATGGCTGCCATCGACCGAGTCGAGGCTCCAGACATTGAGCGCATTGTAGGAGACTTCGTTCGAGAGCTGTATGAAGTGAGCTTGATGCCTCGTACCGGTCCCGAGTTTGTAAACAAGGTGCTTCCAGAACTTCTCGAAGAGGAACGCCGTGAGACGATTCTGCCCATCCTGAGAAGGCGGGTCAATACGGAGTTTGCCGATTTCATTACAAGTCGTCCTGCTGAAGCTGTCGCGGCCATTATGGCTGATGAGCTTCCTCAGACCCAGGCGGTGGCCTTGTCCTTGATGGGACCAGACAATGCAGCCAGGGTCCTGAAGTTGATGGCAGAAGAAGACAAGGGTGAAGTGACGGTCCGCATGGCGCGCCTCAAACGAATCCCTGGTGAGCTCATCGACGACGTCACCATGGCGATCACGGGTGCCTTGGGCCGAGACGATGACTTTCTCGAGGTGGGCGGTGTCGATAGGACTGCGCGTATGTTGGGTCGTCTGCCGAAGGCCGAGAACGACAGAATTCTAGAAGTTGTTGCGGATGAGGACAATCCATTGGCTGAGCGACTTCGCCGCCGGATGGTGCTGTTCGGAGACCTGATGACGCTGACCAACCGTGGTATCCAGACCTTGCTGAAGCAAGTCGACAGAGACGACCTTATCTTGGCTCTGAAGGGTGGAACCAACGCAGAAGTCGACCGCTTCCTCGAGAACGTGTCGAGTCGGGCGGCGGAGGATATCCGCGAAGAAATCGAGATCATGGGCCCGGTTCCGAAGACCCGGACACGGAGTGCTCAAGAGAGAATCGTTGCCACTGCACTCAAGCTTGCCGAGGAAGGATCCCTCTACCTTGCGATTGGGGCCGACGACGACGACGAGGACGAGTAGGCCATCATGTCTATATTTGTACCAATCCGTACCGACTCCGGCTTTCGCGCTGGTGTCGTAGCTGGAGCCGAACAGCCAACGAAGGCTGTACCTGGTGGCAATGATGTCTTGGTTGCAGGTGATGTGGCGGCGGATGAGGCACCCGAGGGTACGACCCTGCCAGCCACTGAAGCTGAGCTCCAGGAACTATTGGAACAGGCCCTCATTAA
>CAWVVG010000533.1:0-2552 GCA_963932775.1 uncultured bacterium | reverse complement strand
TGTCCGTTGTTTGGGCCCATCCGACACCTAAGCCATTGATCTTTAACAGTATTTTCGACACTTTCGAGTCTGTCGCAGCGTGGCGAATCGCGGATGACAACTCCGTGGATAGAGGTGGAATGCTTCCGGGATCCATGGCGAAGCCCTCGTCACCCGGTGCATCGCTCATTCCTGGTTGAATCTTCACCACGAGCCAGCTGCTTTGTGGGCTGCTGATGACCGGACTGGTGTCCATCAGTATCATCAAACCGGCCCCAGTAATGGCGCCGATCAGCACCAGAAATCCAACCAGCCAGCCGATAAGTCTCTTGTTCTTCATTGCCATGGGAAGTCCTCTGTGGACCCCCTATCCTCTAACTGCGTCACCAGCAGCGGTTGTGGTGTCCGGCGAGCCAGGTAGACAGGTGTGGGAAAACCACACGAGGAGCATCGGCGCCGGCGACAGGGTCCAGGTGACCCCAACCCCCTTCAAGGGTCCGCCATTCCCCTGCGCCATCGGCAAGGGCATCGACAATCGGGCGGGTGTCTGCGGGGGGGCAGACCTCATCGTCCTCAGCAGCCAGGCAGAGAAGAGGTGTTCGGTTGCCTTGTATGCCGCCCAGGTAGTCAAACCGATTGTTGCGGTCGACCATGTGGCCGACTTCGTGCCAGCGAGAGACTTGCTTCACCAGCCCCACGGCCAGATCTTCCGAGCAGTTGATCAGTAGACTGCGCGCCATTGGTCCTTCCATCCGAAGGGTACGGCGGGCCAGATCCCCAGGACGCGCTGTGAGGGTCAGAATCGACTGAACGGTTCGCACCGGCAGGCGCCAATGTTCGGGCATCATATTGGCCACTGCAGCAGCACGTCGGGCGACGGTCCCCAGCTTTTGAAAAACGACTGGAGCACAGATTGTCACCGCGGCCGAGATGTCATCGAGGTGTGACGTGGCCAGGTGTCCGACCAGCAGTTGCCCGCCAAACCCATGACCAACCCAGCCCACCCGTTTTGCACCAGTCACAGCCTTTACGGTGGCAAGTGCCGCCGGAATGTCGTGGGCTACGATGTCGTCGAAGTCAAATGTGACGGCCCCAAGAGGCTGCACAGCATCCTCGGACCCTCGATGAGTGAACAAGAAGACATCAAACCCGCAGCGATGGAGGTGCTTCACCAGGGATCGGTCTGGGTGTATATCGAAGGCTGTGTGGTGCAGGCCCAGGCTTGAAGCCAGGATGATGGGCTCACCCGTCGACCCGGGCTGGGCGGGGTACCGCCACAGTGGGGCGGTCCAGCCATCTTCGGTCTGGTAGAAGACGGGCTCGAGGGGAACGTGCTCTATGGGGGCCTGGAATCGTTCCAGGACGCCTTCGTTTCTGGCCCCCCAGGCCATGGCCATCAGTAGGTCGGTAACGGGCCGCTTCAGTCGCCCCAGTGCAGTGGTACGATTGGGCTGAACGTGTTCCCATTTGACAGGGGGCAGACTCAAGTGCGGGCCTCTTTGTTTCTTCAGAAGGGGGGACAGGCCACGTTGCGGACGCTCAACTCAGCAAGGTTCGCCCACACCACGTCCGAAATCGGACGAACCCACGACAACTTCCAATATTCCAGGAATGACTCCACTCCTGCTACCACGCTGCATCAACGTGACCTGTCCAAACTTCTGATTCGGTTCACCCTGTTCTGCAAGGTGATGATTAGTTGTACCAATAAATATGGAAAAATGTAGTTGTTTTAGGTAAATAACTACCAAACAGTAGAAACAGATTCCCTAAGTGGTTGACATGTCAAGAGTAAATCATGAGACGCAATTTTGGACACAATGAGCGGCTTTCTGAACATTGAGCCCATGGGGGTGGTGCAGGCTTAGATTCCGGTGTCTTCGACATCTCCCAGACCGCTATCTTCAAGCGGGGGGGCGGATCCAAAGACCTGAATTACGGCAAAGTCCTCGGATGAGTTCTGGATGCCATCGTTGACGACGAGGCCCAAAATGAACTCGCCTTCGGCATCGACCTCGAGGGACGGAGACGGTTGCGAGGAGCTGCTGAGTGCGGCCTCGGAGGTCGCGGGAGCAGAAACGATGCGCCACTCGAACGTGAGGTCCGCACCCTCTGGGTCGGAACTGTTGCTACCGTCTAAGGTGACTCGGTCTCCGATTTGGGCTTCGTGGTCGGAGCCGGCCCACGCCAAGGGGAGGTCGTTGCTGGGGTTGGTACCCGCTGTGGTGAACTGGGATTGAACTGGAGACAGCAGGTTGCCGGAGTAGGCGCCTTGCAGGTTGGACGTGAAGGTGATGACGTAAGTTGAATCCGGGCTCAAGCTGGACTCGGGGTCGATCACAATCCAGTGGGCACTGGACTCGTAGGTCACGGAAGCAACGATGGGGGCGCCGGTGTTGTCGGTGATGAATGCGTTCTGGGCATCCACGGTACCGGGGTCAAGGGGCTCAGAGAAGCCTGCAATGATGTCGGTTGTGACCGATACCTGGGTCGCACCTTGGTCGGGTGAGATGCTGACGACGGAGAGGTACTCCTTCATCACCAGGGGGTCTTTACAGCCGGTAAACATGAGT
>CAWVVG010000532.1:0-2553 GCA_963932775.1 uncultured bacterium | reverse complement strand
CTATTGGTACTTCGGCTTTGCTCTGGTACTGGCATCCATCATCCTGCTCATCGGCCACCGAAAGGCCCTCACCCAACGACACCTGTTGGCCCTCGGCCTCGGTGGGGCCATCGCTTCATTGCTGACCCTGCCCTTTGCCGTGGACTTGATGGGCCAATGGAACACCCTCCCCGGCGTCCTCCGCGGCGGTACAAATGCTGCGATGGTCGAACAAGGTCGGGAGATCGCCATCATGAATGGTCGATGGTTCTTATGGCCCATTATTGGGTCCGAAGGAGTCAACAAACACCAACTTGGGCTCATCACTCTGGGCCTCACAGCCCTGAGCGTTCGCAACCGAGTCCCCCAGTGGAAATCCTGGATCGCTGTGGCCACAGTGGGCTGGTTGCTGGCCATGGGCCCAGTCCTTCAGGGCTTCAACGAACCCACAGAGATCAGCCTTCCTTTTGGCTGGCTTCAGATGTTTCTGCCCACCTTTGACCGAATGTGGTGGCCATACCGGTTCGAGATTTTGACCTTGATTCCCTGTGCCGTTCTCGCTGGACATGCCCTCGATGGCTTGGTCAAAGGGCGGAAGCGACCGACTCTATGGCTCGGCAGCGCCCTCGTTTTGAGCTTAATAGACGCGCCCCTCCGAACCGACAGTCTTCCTGTTCAGTCCAGCCCCGCGCCCGACATTCAGGCAGAACTCTACCAAGACATCGACGGCCCAATCTTCACCACTCCGGTGCGGCCCGGACGGGCAGAGGCAGAGCGGCTGCTGTACGCACAGACAATCCACGGTCAGCCCACACAGAATGGCGACGGTGAGCACATCAGTGGACATACCCCGCCTGGCTACGACGACTGGATGGACGAGTCCCGCTTGGTGGGGGTCCTCACAACCCTGGCCTCCAAAGGCTCGGTCCAGTCCACGTTGACACCCGAGGATGTGGACGTACTGTTGGACGCAGGCTTCGAATACGCGGCGGCGGACGCCAGCATCTATACACAATCCAACGGCAAGAACCTCGCTGCCACCCATGGTCGCGTGTTCGAGGCCATCTGGGGCCGGCCCCAGCGCGTGACCCGATCCGGAGCCATTTGGAAAATATCGCCCATCCAAGATGAGGTCATCATCGACGTACAATACGTCCGCGGAAACGACCGTTCGACACGACGGGTGACCCGATGAACACCCAGCCCAGCACCGATACCCAGGGCCCTGCACGGCACTTCATCTGGCTGGTGGTGTTGGTGTGTTTGGCGCTCAGCGTCTGGATGACATGGCCCGCTTGGTGGGCCAAAGAGCCCAGCTTGGTCGGTCACTGGGACGCCCTGGACTTACCGGGAAGTGCTTGGGCCCACTGGTGGGTGGCGGACACCCTCGCTCGGGGAGCCAACCCCTTCGTCGACACGGTGAGCTTTCATCCCTTCGGGCTCAACCCGGTTCTGCAATACAACCTCCTCGACGCCTTTGTGGGGGCGCCGTGGGTCTGGCTGGCCGGTCTGCGCGTGGGGTACAACCTGGCCACGATCACCGCCCTCACCACCACCGGACTGGCGGCCTACGCATTGGCCAGAAACAGTGGCTTGATGAGGGCCGGTGCCCTGTTCGCCGCCGTCACCATCCAGTCATCCAGCGCTGTGGCGCTGGAGCTATATGAGGGGCGAATATCCCAGGTGTTGCTGGCCTTCTTCTTGTTGTCCTTGGCCGCACTTCTCCGGATTCTGCGAACCGAACCAACTGTGCGCGTAGCCATCGGATTGGGGCTGGCTTCCGCCGCCACTGCACTCGTCTATTGGTACTCCGGCCTGTTTCTGTTGCTCACCGCAGCCATCTTACTTCGGAGTAATTCAGACAAGCTAAACGCTAACCGTTGGAAGATGCTCGGCCTCAGCGCGGTGGTTGGGCTGGGCCTCACCCTGCCTTTCGTAATCGACCTCATCCAGCAGTGGGATGGCTTGCCCGGCATGACCCGAGGGGCCACCGACTCCATCGGGAGCGCAAATTTAGTCAGCCTAAAGAGCGGTCGAGAGGTAGCCATCGAGAACAGTCGGTGGCCATTGTGGCCCCTGTACAGTCGAGCCAACCAAGAGGCCGGTCATCAGATTGGCATCCTGACTTTGGTGCTCACATGCTTCGCTGTTCGATGGAAGCTCCCCAACAAAAAAGCGTGGCTGGGTGTGGCCGGGCTGGGCTGGGTGATGGCCATGGGGCCTGTGCTCCACGGGTATTCATCCACCACGACCATCGGTATGCCCTTCGGCTGGATGCAGAACCACTTCCCCACTTTCAACCGCATGTGGTGGCCTCAGCGCTTTGAAGTGCTGACCGCGATCGGCCTCTCTCTCATCGCAGGACTGGCGCTCGACCGCTTCCTGAAGAACCGCTCCCACGCACGAAAGTGGGTCTTCGCTGCACTGTTGTTGAGCGTGGTGGATGCCCCCATCCGAAGCGGTGTGCTCCCGGTCCGGGCGAGCCCTGTGCCCCAGACCAACGCGGCCCTGTATGACGATCTGGATGGTGCACTGCTCACAACTCCGGCATTCCCCGACGTGGGCATTCTGAAT
>CAWVVG010000531.1:0-2555 GCA_963932775.1 uncultured bacterium | reverse complement strand
AACGACCCAATGCCGTGTGCTTCTTTGGCGTCGACGTGGGGTCATAGGGGTCCACCTCGACGACCCAGCCAAAACGATTGGGCTCATTTGGACTTTCCTTCAAATCGAAACGGGAATCCACGTCTGCAAACTTGTACAGCACACTCTCCCCGATACTCATGGCGCCGAACGAGCGTTGTTGCTGCTCCGTGGTGCCCGACTTTGGGTCGCCCGACCAATACACCTGAACGTTCTCCTCGCCCGACAATACGGTGCCCCAGGGCGTGACCCCGCCTGCGCAATTCCCCATGGTACCGAGCACACGCTTCCCCTCAATGTCCGCTGCCGTTCGGAGCCGCTCCGACCCCGCTGCTGGACCCGTGAGGTCGAACGGCGTGTGAAGTGTGATTCGTCGATTGTAGACGGAATCCGAAACCACTCCCCACCCGACATCGGTCCGCTTGACCTCCACCACGCTCATCCCATGGCCCACCATCTCAGTCCGAATCTGGTCGGCACCCAATGGACCTTCATGGCCCACGAACATCGTCCGAGGAGACGTGAACTCATGGTTCGCGACAAGGAGTCCATGGTCGCTGTTTTTGGACCCTTTGGGCAAAGGCAGAAAGGCCAAGAAATCGTTGGCGTCGCCAAACTGCTGGGCCTGTGCCGTCGCCGTGGTTCGCCCTTCTTCCCAGCTCGGTGCGCCTGGAAGTATTGGGTCACCCCAAGAGACCACGAGGTCGCACACGTGTGTGTCTTGGGGCCAGTGAACACCACCATCATAGCCCTGGCGTACTTCCTCAAATCCTCGGGTCGGAGGGGTAGACGTCTCGACATTTGAACCAAGGTTGGATGCCATGGTGCTTGGAGAGCAGCCCAGGGCCGTCGAAGCAGCGAGGCTCACCCCACCCGAAACAACCCCTCGGCGTGTCATGCGGAGGTTCAGGATCTGATTCAGATGTTCGGCCATATAGGGAAGCCTAAACCATCTCTATACAGAGGTGGTTAATAACCTTGAAATGTCATTGCCTGAGTCCATCTTCTTGTGGTTTGTCGTCACGTCCATTGTGGGCCTCGGAAACACCGTTGGGTATCACCGCCTGTTGACCCACCGTGCATTCACGGCGGTTCGGCCGGTGCGTTGGTTTCTGACCTTGCTGGGTGCCACCCATTCGGGGTCTCCCATGTTTTGGGTGGGGCTTCACCGCTACCACCATGCCCGGTCCGACACCGAAGATGACCCGCACACACCAATGAATGGGTTCTGGCGCGGCCACACCGGCTGGCTGATTGGCATGGCACACCCCCTGCCCTGCGCCTTGTTTGCATTGAGTGGTTTTGGCCAACAATTTATGATTCTTGGCCACGACATCCGACGCCTGCTTGGGCGAAACCCAGCCACATGGCGTGACGTATGTGCGGACCTCATGGGCGAACGACTTCTTCGCGCCCTCGATGTGCCTCTGGTCATGCCCGTCTTGTTTTTCGCTCAAGTTGTGGGCGCCTGGTTCCTCGGGGGCTGGGCCGGGATCGGTTGGCTCTGGCTCTCCCACGTCTTCCTTACCAACGCCAGCTGGGCAATCAACTCGATCTGCCACTGGCCTAGTTTTGGTGTCCAGACCTTTAAAACCGGGGAAGGCTCGAGAGATGTCTGGTGGGTGGCTTGGTTCACAAACGGTGAGGGCTACCACAACAGCCACCACCGGTTTCCCAAGAGCGCCAAACACGCACTGAACGGTGGAGCCGACTTTTCCTGGGCGGTGATTCGCCTGCTGGTCGCACTTCGACTCGCCAGTGACCCTTGGCTGCCCAAGAGCTATCGGGCAAACACAGTCACTGCGGGCCCGTCGTGAACCTGCAAATGGCATTGCTCTGCTTTAGGTCGCAGACCATCTCTGCCACCACACCGGCATGGTCGCCCTGGGCGTAGATGGAATCATCTCAAACCGTCCACGCGCCACACGGAGCCGGGTCAGCCGTCTCCCGGGGCAATCAAAAAAGGCCAGTGAACAGGACGAAGACAAACGGACCAAAAAGTAAGAAGGAACAACCCTGCGCCCAGCCCCGGAACTTTTTTCGTGTCCAATCGTTGTCGTTCATGCGACGCACCTAACCCTTCTAATGACCTCAGCCTCTGCGAATTGGTTATTCTGACTAGGATGGGTCAGGTATCACCAGAACTGGTTGAGATGTGCGAGCGCATGCCTGCTTTTCCCGCAAGTGTGCAAAAGGTCCTCGCTTTGACCTCGGACATCAACTCGAGTCCAAAGGATTTGGTCAAGGTTATCGACCACGACCCCGTCCTCACGATGAAGATTCTCAAGGTCGCTAATTCGGCTTATTTCGGGCTTTCCCGCAAGATTTTATCCATCAATCACGCCGTGGTCTACCTCGGACTAAACACGGTCAAACACGTCGCTCTGGCCATCGCCGCCATCGGTTCGCTTCCGCGGGAAAACAACGCCGATTTCGACATGGACGACTTCCTGCTCCATTCATTGACCACGGCAGTGCTGACACGGTCCTTGGCCAGGCAGCTTCGAATACCTGAAATTCAGGCCGCGAACTTCTTC
>CAWVVG010000530.1:0-2557 GCA_963932775.1 uncultured bacterium | reverse complement strand
TGCTTGGAGCAAACCCCTGAAGTTGCTTGAGACTCTGGGTGTGCTTCAGCCCATCGAGGCGGGCGAGTGGACCCGCATCGGTTCTGTGCCCAAGGCGTTTACGGGTCTGCCGGAGTCGGTGGATGGTGCGAGCCCACCTTTGGGGCCGGATCGGGAGGCCTTGCCCTTTGGGGGTGAGGACCCCATTACCGATTGGCTGATTCATTCTCTGATGCCCGGTGGAGCGCCACCTGGGGCCGATTCATTGGCTGCGGCGATGATCGGTGCCGAGGTTAAACTGCCCTGGTTGCCGCCAGGATTTGAGATTCCTGGGTTGGAGTATTGGCGCAATCAGGCGGCATTCTCCCAAGAATAAAAAACACAGGGCTTGTGGGCTTGCCAAAATAGCCGAATAAAAATAGGGGGCAGTTCGCTTCGTGGTGGGTGTAGCTCAGTCGGTTAGAGCGCTGGTTTGTGGTACCAGAAGTCGAGGGTTCGATTCCCTTCATCCACCCCATTTTTTCTTTCACATCATTGACTGAACGGGCCAATAGCTCAATTGGCAGAGCATCGGACTCTTAATCCGCAGGTTCCGGGTTCGATTCCCGGTTGGCCCACCATAAACGTAAGAAACCCCTCTCTAAGTCCACTATCAGTGGAATCTTAGGGAGGGGTTTTGTGCGTAATGGAGCCGAATGGCAGCGGGTGAGGGGAGTCCATTTGATAGGGCCCAACGAGCCAGATCATCTAGATCCATATTGGAACCTCATGCAAAAATGAGGTGTCTCACGAGATGAACGGTCTACCAAGACTCGAAGACCTCAGACACCGGTGGCCTAAGGACCTGACACAGCGCCGGCATGGCTCCTGCACCTGTGGGAGCCATGAAGATGCCCGCATCTGCCTTGTTTACTTTAGTATACGGGCAGATTTTGAGGTAGAAAGAATGCTGATTAGCATGGCTTAAACCTACATTAATTTGGCAATAACGACCTGCACCATTGTTGCACCAAGGGCGGTGGAAGACGCGCAGGTACCATGAGGCTCATTTTGGAGTGTCAAATGAACCGCCTTTCCGTCAAGCTCG
This sequence comes from uncultured bacterium, assembly GCA_963932775.1. Lineage (GTDB taxonomy): Bacteria > Myxococcota_A > UBA796 > UBA796 > UBA796 > UBA796. The sequence continues at coordinate 1,491 of CAWVVG010000530.1, read as the reverse complement.
TCCCTATTGCCACAGCCGTACTGTTGAGTTGCTCTTCGGGAAAGGACTCAGCAGATACCATGAGGGAGGCTGCAGGTACGGATACAATGTCAGTAGGCTTTGATACTGCCGACCCTGCGGGTGGATTGGTGGTCTCGGGAAGCGTCCAGAAAGGGCCGTTTATCATTGGTTCAGAGATCCAAGTCGCCATGCTCGACGATGGGACTGGTGACGCCACGGGTGAGGTGTTTCACACAACGACACGCAGCTATCTTGGCGAGTATGAGCTCACGCTTCCTCGAGCGAGCATGGTCGAGGTCGTGGGCTCTGGATACTACTTTAATGAACTCGAAAACCGCACATCCGCCGCTTTTTTAACCCTGCATGCACTGGCTGAGATCACCGGCGAAGGTGAGCAAAATATTTACGCCAATGTGCTGACTCAGGTGAGCTATCTGCGGGCTGCTCGCTTGATTGAAGAGGGTGCAGAATTTCACGAAGCCATTCGTCAAGCGGAGTCTGAGTTTATGAGCCGCATGAGTGTGGTCCTGGTTCCGCCAGACGCCCCGGGTGCTGCAAGCTCCATGAACATGATCGGTGGAGACACAGGGGACAATGCGTACCTCTTGGCGCTGAGCTGTGTGTTGCTGCAAGCGGCAGTCGATGATGTTGAGGACGGTGAAGGCGTAGAAACCAACACAGAGGCTGCCCTGCAGTCAATCCTCAATGTTGCGGCCTTGGAGCTCGAAGAGACGGGCATGTTTGAAGCTTCAAAATGGATCAATGGCGCTCACAATCTCAATACCCAGACATGCTTTCGGAACATGAAGACCTTTGTTCGTGAGGAAGGGAGCTTGGACGAGGCGATTGCCGTGCCAAACATCGCCCGGATTCTCGATAGCGATGGGGACGGTATCGTTGACATGGTCGACGACGATGCAGACGGCGACGGCTTCACCGAAGAGGACGGCGACTGCGACGATAGCGAACGTACCGTGTACCCCGGCAATGAAGAGAGCTGCGACGGTCTGGACAACAACTGCGACGGCGAGCGCGACGAAGGCTTTTCTCGGGTGTCCTACTGGGCCGACATGGACGAAGACGGCCACGGCGACCCTGATGTAGCGTTCGAGATCTGCGACAGCATCAGTTCTCCTGCAGAGCCAGATTTCGACGCAGAAGAGTTGCTCGATATGCCTTTGGTGGGCGGCTTCGAGAGCATGGAAAGCTATGTAGCAAGGATGCTCGAGTCTCTGGGTCTCTCAGAAGAAGATTCTATGGAATACGAGGAAGGGATAGTCTTTCTCGAGGGGCAATACGAAGAGACTTACACGGCATACACCCAGGACTGTGACGACACCGACGCTTCGGTGAACCCGGATGCCACCGAGGTGTGCGACGGAATCGACAACGACTGCGATGACAGCATCGACGAAGACGCCGAGGGTGGCGTTGACGCATACCTCGATGTCGATGAAGATGGCCTGTACTCTACCGAGGGCACCATTGTCT
>CAWVVG010000529.1:0-2561 GCA_963932775.1 uncultured bacterium | reverse complement strand
TCGCTGAAGCACAGCCTACGGGGTCCGCTCCAAGCGGATCTTCGCCCGGGTCTGGACATCCTCGAGGACGGAATAGGCCCCATCCGGCCACCGCACTTCGAGCCGATCGACCTGTGCGATGGTGCCGAGCCCAATGTGCACCTCAGTCGGGCCGCCACTCGATAGGTTGGTCGAGCCCGCCTGAACCCAGCGAGTCCAACGCTGTTCACCGACCGAGGCGGTAACCTCAGCTCCAATCGCAAAAGGGTTGGCCCCAGACTGTTTGAGATGAATCGACAACCACGCTGAATCATCGCATCGGCTCAAGGACATCTGAGCAGGCCCCCACATGTCCCGACTCACTCGGTCCAGAAACCCATCCCGGTTGAGATCCGCCAAGACAAATCCCCGGGAAATCCCTGTGTGGTCAAGGCCCCAGGCTTCCGCAACATCCGTAAAATTGCCCGACAAGTCCTGTACATAGAGCGCATCGGGCTGTTCCACCCAATTCATATTGAGTCGATCTCCGAGAATGATCTCCGGCATCGGCCCCATCGTCACCTCATCGGGTGGCAGCAGGCCATATGCGACCGAAAGATCCAAACGCCCGTCATTGTCCAAGTCGGCAAGCTCCGCTCCCCAGCCCACTTGCTGTTGGATGCTGCTAGTGATGCCTCGAGCCGCTGCCGATTCAAAATAACCGCCCTCTCCATCGCTCAGCATCAAGTGGGTCGCCGCGGCAGAAACCGCAAAGTCGATCAGCCCATCTCCGTTGAGGTCTCCAACGCCCAAGCCCATCCCTTCAGTTTCCAGATTCAAGCCAACCGACTCGGGCGGATCCACAAATATCCCGCCGTCGTTGATCAACAAACGAACGGGCTGAGCCCAGTCATACTCAAACCGGTAGTCGTTGACCGTGAGCAGATCACCATCGCCGTCTTGGTCCACATCCCAAAAGCCACCCATGAATGTAAAGGCATCGATTGGATTGAAGCCGACAAACCGATCGTCGCCGTTGTCGAAACCACCCGACCCATCGTTGATCCACAAGGCATCCATCGAAGGATCTGCAGGCGCCATGGGCACGGATTCCAGCCAGGACTCGGACCAATTCCCATAGTTGGCCACAAAGGCATCAAGGTCTCCATCGGAGTCAATGTCCGACCAAGCGCTGCCACTGGACAGGCGCGTCTGGCCCTCGAGCCAGGGTGCGGAAGCAGACTCAAAGTGTCCACTTCCATCATTGATCAGCAAGCGATTGGGAGCCAACAAGACCGCCACAAAGATGTCCACATCTCCGTCGCCATCGAAATCGACCGCCGTCGCGCCCACCCCCACATCATCCTCGCTCGGGAGGCGTGCATCACTCTCGTCGGTCCACTCCGAACCCACACGGCCCATGTACAACTGGTCTCCATCCGCATTCGGTAAGAATATATCGAACCAGCCATCTCCATCGAAGTCCGATACCGCCAAGCCTTGTCCGCCATACAGCGACCAAAGATTCGCCAGGCCATTTTGGTGCGCCCAGTCCCCACCCGGACCGATCAGTCGCATGGGGCCCAATTCTTCACGCAGTTGCGGCTGGTCACAGACGACGGGCTCTGACTCGACGGTCACCGCAACCGGCTCAGGGGGCGGTGGATCCCCTGTATCCGATGAACCTGACCCTGTATCCGAGGTGTCCCCCGGGACAGCAGAGTCCAAGGTGTCTCCCGGCTCAACCGGGCGGTCTTTGTCTGAAACACAGCCTGTAAAAACGAGAAACAACGCCGCCATGATTGCCATGAACATCAGCCGCCCTCCTGGCTTGACGGTACCACCCACACACCCAGACCGCGCTCTCCAAGCGAGGGCCCAAATACAGACACCAAAGATTCATACTCGGAACGGTTGGAGGAAGGGGAGTGAAGCAGGATGTATCGAAACCCAGCCTGTGAGAGTTCCTTGGCAGGGTCCCGTCCGGCAAGCATTCTCGCCAACCGCTCGAGACGAGGCTGGCCCATGACAACCATATTTCGGGCGAGCACCGTCGTAGGTCGCCGGTGAATCAACTGACCCAGCAGCCTGCGTTCGCCCTCGGTGTCCAGGTGAGACAAGGGCAATTCCAGTACCGCTCCGGGCTCCGGTGATGCCTCCATCTGCTTGTACAGGTCTTGGTGGGGAATCGCAGCAAGAGACCGTGGCCATAAAACCCTGGTTTCCCGTATGCCATCGCCCACCGTCAACAGCCCGATCGCCAAGGCCACCCAAGCACTGCCCTTGGGCAATCGATGGGCGAGCTGCGCGGCGGAAATGGCCAAACCAAGCGCAGCAAGCTGTACAAACCGGTAGTACATACCGCTTTCGGTGAGGGGATAGTGTGCCATCTCAAGCAGGGTGGCAGGAAGAATCCACTTGTACCCAAAAGCAAGGGTGGTCGGGCCCATCGAGAGCACCGACCCAATGGCGAACAAGCTCAACCCCAAGCCCGCCTTACGCCGGACCAAAAAAGCCGCCCCAGCGGCTGCCACAACCGCGGGAATGCCCAACCCCGCCACATTGTTGACAGCCGATCTTGCCCCGCCCCATGGACCCTCGGC
>CAWVVG010000528.1:0-2562 GCA_963932775.1 uncultured bacterium | reverse complement strand
CGAGACCCCCATGCCGAAGCCGCGTGAGGTGTACCCGAGGGCTGGGTCATACCCTGCCGGGTAGTCCTCGCTCTGGTCGATGTCGGTGTTGAACTCAAAGCCTTGGAGGACGACTACGGCGGCATCGCTCATGTCGATGTCGACGCTTGTACCGTCGGTACCTTCTGGGCCCACGATCAAGGTGGCTGAACCCAGCTCCACCTGCAAGACTTCACCGGTGACGTGCTGTTGGTGGATTCGGTACTCGACATCGTCGGTCCATGTGTCCCCCGTGGACCAGTCACCGCCCACGATTCCGGAACTGGCGGTTTCCCCTGTGCCTGACCCCACTTGGATGTAGGATGCGCGGTGGGACAACATTCCCCAGGTGTGATTCCATCCCGCCCAGATCGTGTGTGTGGGACCCGAGATCGGTTCGGACTCGGGTAAGCTGGAGTCGCCTCCAGTCTTGGCGCAGGCGAGAGCGAGAAAAGAAAGCGCGATGATCGGTTTCATGGGGTTCAGTCTAACCAAGCCCGGTGCGTTAGCGGAGAACGCATGAAGATAACGGGTGGAACATTGCGTGGACGGGTGGTGCCAGGTTCGGTGCCCAAGGGGGTTCGACCCACCTCGTCCCGGGTTCGAGAGGCCATGTTCTCGATGATTGGTCAGGAACTGCAGGGCACTACTGTGCTCGATGGCTTCGCTGGCAGTGGGTTGTTGACTTTTGAGGCTGCGAGCCGGGGGGCCACGGTGACTACGGTGGAGCGCGACCGCCAAGTCGCTCGAAAGCTGCGGGAACGGGCTCAGGGGCTCGGGGTGACCCTGGATCTGCGAACCGGCGATGCCCGGGACACCCTGTCATCGGGGAGCTGGGACATTGTAATCCTGGATCCGCCGTATGCGGACGAACCGGTGGATTGGGTGAGTGCAGGTGCCTCCGCGACAGATTCCATGTTGGTCATCGAGCACGCGACCGGAGCAGTCATGCCCGCGTTGGTCGGAAATCTGGTTCTGGAGCGAAGTCGCCGCTACGGTGACTCGACCCTAACGATCTACAGGAGAGGGGCGTAGGCCGGTTTCCTTGAAGCGACGGTAGTCTTCAATGATCTGGCGGTGGTCGAATGCGATCTCTGCTGGAAGTTCGTTTAGGTCGAACACGCGCGCTTCTTCTGCGTCATCCATGCCCACGGGCTCACCGGTGGCTCGACCCGTGAACACCGTGGATATCGTGTGCTTCCGAGGGTCCCGCGCGGGGTCGGAGTAAATGTACAGCAGATCTTCAAGGGTGACGTCGAGCCCAGTTTCCTCTTTGGCCTCCCTTCTGGCGGCCGCCTCGCAGGTCTCTCCTACATCTTGGTATCCACCGGGTAGGGCCCAGCCGTGGGGTGGGTTTCGTCGCCGAATGAGCACGATTCCACCGTTCATGGATATGATGACATCGACGGTTGGACTCGGATTGCGAAACTCTTGGCTCACAGGTGCTCCCTGGGGTTGCTGGTATCCGGTCCCAATCTTAGGCCAATTGAGTCAGAGGATGGTTCCATGCAGGTTGTAGTCGGAGCAGGTGCGGATGGCTTGAGGGCGGCGGCAGCCTTGGCAGCGACCGGTGCGGCCGTTTTGTTGCTGACAGAGGCGGACACGCCCCACGGTTTGAAGCATCCAGACATCCCGGAAGGCACGGGGCGGATGTGGATCGACCCCAGTGTGCGCTCTGCTGCCGAAGCAGCGGTGGGTCCGATGGTCGACGCCCCGATGGTGCAACGGGCGATCGCTCGGAACGGTCGAATCCACACGCTGCCTTTGTCTCCTCTCGTGGTTCCGAATCTGTTCTCATCGGCTCAACTCCTCGGAGTGGGTCGGGATTTTCTGAAACGGAGGGTGCGCAATGGTCTCATTCCATTGACGGGAGAAGGGCAGGAGGAGCGCACGTACCGGGAATGGGTCATCCGCAGGATGGGTGAACCGGCGTACCAACACTTTTACGCCCCATACGCGCGGCGTCGGTGGGGACTGGATGGGGATGCTCTGTCTGTGGCTGTGGCGAGACAGCATCACAACCCACACATGGGATCCCATGCGGTTGTTCCTGGTGGTGGCCCTCGCGCGGCGTTTGACCATGCAGTTGCGGTGATCGAGGCCAATGGTGGAGAGGTTCGGTGTGGGGTCAAGGTGCGTTCCCTCAAGGTTGCCGACGGCAAGGTTGTCGCGGTGCGCGTGGGGCGGCGGAACATCGAACTCGAGGGCCCGATCTGGATCGCGCGTCCCCACGAGGTCACTGCGGGATGGCTGGGCGATGCACTCGACTCGGGACTGCACGTGGACGCGTCCAAGCTTCACCGCCAAGATCGGGTGCAGGTCGCGTTTGAGGTGGACCAGACGGGTCAGGCTGACGAGATTCATCTCCTCGATGAAGACGACGTCGCTTGGCGCGTCACACAAGTCTACGGCAATACCTGCACTGCTGTTTTTCATTGTACCGTCCCTGCGGATGCACCGGATCCGAACGTGGAAGACCTCGCTCGAAGGGCCCACAGTTTGGGCTGGGAGAGTGTCGATCCGTCTACTGCCAAAGTGGAACGG
>CAWVVG010000527.1:0-2572 GCA_963932775.1 uncultured bacterium | reverse complement strand
CAGCCTTCTTGGCATCATCAAAGAACAGTTCATAGAAGTCCCCCATCCGATAAAATAGAAGGGCATCCGGTATCTCCCCTTTTATTTCGAGGTACTGCCGCATCATGGGCGTCTCGCGGGCCGTAGAGCTCACGTGGCATTTCTGCGGAGGACGAATGCCTGAAAGCCATCCTCATCGCCCTGTGGCGGGGCGCTCGACCACGTCTTCTCGATTGACCAACCGGACATGGATTCGGCAACGTCTGTGCCTTCCTCCCGTTCCGTGGAGCAGACCGAGTACACCAATGTTCCTTCTGGCTTCACATGGCTGGCAGCATTCTTAAGGATCTGTCGCTGCGTGACGCCCATCGATGCTGGGTCTCCAGCTTCTCTTCGCCAGATGATCTCGGGGTGTCTCCGTACGGTGCCGAGGCCAGTGCACGGTGCGTCAACGAGAACGGAGTCGAAGGTTCGTTCGCCTCCAAGGCCGCCGATAAGCCAGTCATGTGGTTGAAGTTGAATGCGCATTCTGAGTCGAGCGAGGTTGTTGGACATTTGGCGCAGCCGCTCTGGGCTGCGGTCCACCGCGGTCACCTGAAAGCCGGCTTTGGACAGTCGGAATGCCTTGCCTCCGGGTGCAGCGCAGGCGTCGAGTACCGTGCCTCCAGCGGGCGTGGCCTCTGCTACAAGGTCGGCAACCTTGGCGGCCGACGGGTCCATTACCCAGAAATACCCATCCTCAAAACCAGGCAGATGGGCAATGTTCCCTAAGCTACTTGGAAGGAGCCATAGGTCTTCGAGGGTCTCGGATCCCAATACGGCAGGAGTGACCTCAATGCCATCCGGAGGTTCACCGGCCAGGCTCACGCGGGCGGGCTGCATCATTCGCTCAAGCCAGTCGGGGTGGGCAGACCACCGTTGGTATAGCCACGGTGGAAGGCGGTCCCGAGGGTCCTGGGAGAGTTCGGCGGCCGAAGCCTTTCGCAAAACAGCGTTAACGATTCCCGTGGCGCGCCCGAGCCCGATAGCCCGAACCGACTCTACGGCCTGATGAACAGCGGCCCGAGTGGGCGTGTTCGAATGGTGGACCTCGAACAGACCCAACCGTAGGGCATTTCGAACCCCTGGGTCGAGCCTTTCAATGGGGCGACTAAGAAAAGGCTTGAGCGCCAAATCCAGTGCCCCTTGCCAGCGCAACACACCGAGTGTGAGGTGCCAAGCCAAGCCCCTATCGGGGCCCTTTTTCGGGGCGTGCTCTGCCAGCATGTCTTCGGCGTGGTCGCCCGTCTCAATCCGTACAAGGGCACGAAGTGCGGCAACCCGCCCGGGATTTGCTTGACTCATGGAGAACCGTCCAGTATTTCAAAATTAACGAAGCGTCCCAGGGTTCGAGCAGTTTGGGCCCCTCGGAACCGGTGGCCATTAATGAACCAAGTCGGCCGGGAACGGACCCCGAGGTGCTCTGCTGAGGTGGCATCGGCATTGTGTACCGTCCAGGTCAGCCCGGCCCCGTATCGCTTGGATAGAAGCTGCTGGGCTTCACTGGTCTCGGCAGAAAAGGCACCATTCTCATCGCGGTAGAGGTGAATATGGACCGGCGTGCCCTCACCCATCCCTGCGAACCAGAAGTCTGGATAATTGATGGCCACCTTAAGTTCTTCTGAGGGCATGCCTTTCTCGGCCAACCGCTGTGCTCTGCGGGCTATCTTTTCCACCACTTCGCATCGCAGCGGTTGCTGGGTCGCACAGTGCGCAAGCGGTAAGTCGTCACACTCAGCGCACGGGCCCGGGACGAGATTCACAGCCGCAGCGGCCGCCTTTAAGGGGCCCTCCTGCATGTCATTCCATGCAGGGAAACGTTCCTTTAGTGCGGTGAGCCCTACGGGCCTGGGTCCGTCGGCGTCCAGGTTCATGTCCACCCGCCCACCTGCCGTAGACTGGCTTTTTTGTATCGACCTCGATTGTGGCGGCAGCTCTCTGGAACATGCGCCGAGGGCGACCACAAAACAAGCTGAGCGTACCATCACGACCAGTCATCGTCCGAGGCCCTAAGGCCCGCGCGGGCAACATCTTGCTCGAGATCCCGAACACGTCTTTGGAGGCTGATCCGCTGAGCAGTGCTCAATCCCCCTGCCAGCAGGAGTCCTGCACCAAAGGCAGCCCAGAGCAAATACGGGATGGGTTGAGGCGTATCCAATTGGAATGCCATCACCCAGAGATTCAGCGTCAGATCGCTGACCCGTTCACTATTTTGAATCGTAAACAGCGAACCAACGGCTGCCGCAAGACCCAGTACGATGAGAATGAACCAACGTCCTGCATGTCCCACGGCAGCCTCCAGTGTTGCGCACCGAGAAGTTTATTCCTCGGTGGCGGTCTCTACGGTTTCTTCTTCAGTTGCAACGGCTTCTTCTTCAGCAGGAGCGTCCTCGGCTGGGGCTTCGGCCTCAACCTCAGCTTCTGCCTCGGCCTCAACTGGTGCTGCTTCAACCTCAGCTTCTGCTGCCTCGGCCTCAACCGGTGCTGCTTCAACCTCAGCTTCAGCATCCTTGGCTGCGGCGCTAACGCCAAGCTTTGCAGACAGGTCGCCCAG
>CAWVVG010000526.1:0-2573 GCA_963932775.1 uncultured bacterium | reverse complement strand
GCTTCAGTCCCAGGGCACGGGCGCGCTCTGCGGAGGCAACAATCATCACACTGGCCCCGTCATTGAGCGTGGATGAATTCCCTGCAGTCACCGACCCACCATCGCGAAATGCGGGCCGAAGTCGACCCAGTTTCTCAACGCTGGTGTCGCCCCGAGGGCCTTCATCGGCATCGATCACGACCGTGTCTCTCCGACCCTTCGGCGCGGTGATGGGAATGATTTCTGCTCCAAAGGCTCCGGCGCCTTGTGCGGCAACGGCCTTGTGGTGCGAGCCCAGCGCATAAGCGTCTTGTTCTTCGCGGCTGATGCCCATGCGGTCGACAATGTTCTCTGCGGTGCAGCCCATCGCTTCCAAGGGGAACATCTGCTCCATCTTGGAGTTGGGATACCGCCAGCCAAGACAGGTGTCCCAGAGGGTTGCATTGCCCGCCTTGGGAAGGTTGGGGCCCCGGGGCATGGAATAGGGAGCACGTGACATGACCTCCACACCGCCAGCAAGAAACACATCGCCATCCCCACAGCGTGCGGCACGGAACGCCTGGTTGACCGCCTCGAGCCCGGAAGCGCACAGCCGATTGAGGGTCACGCCCGGCACACTGTGAGGCAATCCAGCCAAGAGCAAAGCCATTCGCGCCACATTCCGGTTGTCTTCTCCGGCTTGGTTCGCGCATCCCATGAACACATCGTCCACGGTGGCAGGATCCAGGCCCGACTGCTCCACAACCGCAGCAATGGTGCTGGCGAGAAGGTCGTCTGGTCGTACGGTACTCAAACCACCCATGAAACGACCAATGGCCGTCCGTCGGGGGGTACAGATCACAACATCGCGCATGGCGTATGTCCTCGTTTCAGTAGAAGACGGGCGCAGGGCCCGGGTTCTCCCGTCCATCGATACTTTCGAGAACGGAAATGGCCGCCTTGGCCGCCTCTTTGATGTCTTCCTCGCCACCGCCCAGGTAGACCCGACCGAAAGCGCCGACCGACAAAAACTCCAACACCTGGATGTTGGCCGCCTTCTCCGCCTCGTTGGTAGCAATCAAAGCGTAGCCGGCTGGATGGGTCTCCAAGACGTACAAGGTTTCCCCTTCGTTCAAGAAATTTCCGTGCCGCATCCGGTTGGTAATTTGGGCGTGGTACCCCGTAGTTCCTGTGATGGTCTGACCGCTCACCACCCGGGGCTTCAATCGATCGGAGATCTTCAGGTCGAGAGCAGAGAGAATTTCCTCGCCGGCGGCCCGCACCTGACCTTGATCATAGTGGTGAAGCTCCAGACAACCAAAGCGGCGCTCGACCACCTGCATACCTGGCGTACACGAGGTGCGCTTGAGCGCGATGTCCGTGACCACGTTGACATCCATCCCAGGGGACACCTCGATGAACAAGGAGGCCTGTGACTCAAGTGGAGGGTATCCCTGGCTTACCGTCGCCAAAAAGCCAGCGGTTTGAGGCTGTAGGATATCAACATAAGTAAAACAACGAAGATCGATGGACATGGGTGGCCTCTGAATGGCTGTAACCGTCGAGTGGGCACCGATCGACTGCCAATCCGGTTAAAGCCGAGCCCAAAGCCGGCCACCCACACGGACATACCCATGTACAACCTTCTCATCGCCCTCGGAATCAGTACCGTCGCCTTCGCTCTCGGAATGAGCGTAACTGGAGCCATGGTCGCTGGTTTTGTGCCCGGCGGCATCGCCTTATTGCTTGCATATTTTTTCCTCGCACGCCGCAGCGGAAAACAGTTTCAAAAGATCGCTGAGCGTTCTGCTGCAGAATTTCAAGGTGGACGTTTTGAGCCCGGCCTCAAGCTGATGGAGTCCGCACTCCTCATTGGAAAATGGCAGTTCGGCGTCGCAGGTCAGGTCCACGGTCAAATCGGTATGCTGATGTACATGCAGCGCAAGTTCAAGCTGGCACGTACCCACCTCAACCAATCGTGGAAGCGAGACTGGCGAGCCCGAACGATGCTGGCGGCATTGGACCACAGAGAGGGCCTAAAGGACGCGGCGCTCGAACGGATGTCCAACCTCACCTCTCACGGAGGCAAGGACCCGATTTTCTGGGCGCTCTACGCCTACATCGCGGTGGAAGCCAAGAAGCGTGAGATTGCCCTCGAGGTGCTCAATGAGGGACTCAAGAAGTGCTCCGAGTCACCGGGCCTCAAGGACCTCCAGCAGGCGGTCGCCAACAAGCGGAAGCTCAAGATGAAGCCCTTCGCCCCCACGTGGTATCAGTACTTTCCCGAGCAGATGCCTCGGTCCATGATGACCCAACATTCGCAGCAGCGGGGCGGCATGAGCTTCCCTCAGCCGAAGCGATAGCCGAAGCCAAGCCGGCCAGTCCCCCTGAGAGATGAAGTGGGCTCAGGGGCTTTCAGCCCAGTAAATGACCACTTGGCCATTGCTGTTGTTGCCTCCCTGTTCCATGATGCCGTCGTCCACACCCCCGATGTATGACGAGCCGCCACCACCAGCACAGTGGGCTGTGGATACGCCACCTCCATACCAGCCGCCGCCACCGCCGCCGTTCCATGGGGTCATCCAGACCTCAGCATTTCCACCGTAGCCAAAACC
>CAWVVG010000525.1:0-2576 GCA_963932775.1 uncultured bacterium | reverse complement strand
GTGTGGACGATGGCTGCGCCGATGGCACGTTCGGTGCGGGTTCGGCCGCTGAGGACGATACCACCCCAGGCCAATGGCCTTTTCCAATCGAGATTCCGGCCTGGGAAATGATGGAGGCTGGCGCTGTGGTCTCCGTGCAACTGGAGCCACCGTTCACTCCAATGGACATCAAGCTGAAACAAGGCGAAATCGAGGCCACAGCGGTCATGACCGGCGCACGCCAACAGAGTGTGGTTCTCACGTCAGAGGACGACGGTGAATGCACGGTGGACATGAGCATTGATGCCCTCATTGCATTGGACGGCCCAAACGACATCGCCGGTTTCGCTACACTCACCATCGATGATGCCACCGGCGAGCAATGCCCCGCCCTGGAAGACAGCTGTACCATTCGACTGGATTTTACTGGAACTACCCAGTAAAAAAACTAGGCAATCCCCGGGCTAAAACAGCCTAAAAAACCCCATTGGGGATTTTCTGATTGTTGCGGTGTGGCACGTGAACCGGGACGGCCTTAGGCCCTTTTCATGTCAAGAGTAGAGGTTCACAAATTCGGTGGCACCTCGGTGGGCGATGCCCACCGCATGAAGATGGATGCCGCCATCATTGCGGAAGCCGCAAAGACCGCAAGTATCGTGGTCGTAGCCTCTGCAATGACCACGGTGACCGACGCACTTATCCGCTCTGTGAACGCAGCAGTAAAAGGCGACATCGAGACCGCCCATGAGGGCATCACTCAGATTCAACACCGACACCTCGAGGCCTTGGCTCTCTTGGCCCCTGCCGAGACCGAGCACAGCACCGAGGTACGGGCTGAGCTCACCCAAATATGCGATGAGTTGCGCGAGCTTGTGGGCGCCATCGACATCCTTGGCGAGCTCACACCCAGGGCACGGGACCGCATCATCGCAACGGGCGAGAAGATGAGCATCCGCCTGCTCGCCATCGCGCTGAACTCAGAGGGACTGGTCGCCGTCCCCATGGACGCGGACACCTTTCTTGAGACGGACGACAACCACGGCGAGGCCAACCCCCTTGGCATCGTGGCAGACAGAACCATCTCAGCCGCGATTATTCCGCTCCTCCAGGATGGACAGACACCCGTCGTAACGGGCTTCTGCGGTATCGCTCCGGACGGTGCCACGACCACGCTCGGCCGGGGCGGATCCGACTACACGGCCACGCTGATCGCCAGCGCAATCGATGCCGACGAGGTCACAATCTGGACCGATGTGGACGGGGTCTTTAGCGCCGACCCAAGGTCCGTTTCTGGAGCGCGCTGTGTAGCTCAACTCAACTACCGCGAAGCCGCTGAGTTGAGCTTCTATGGAGCCAAAGTGCTGCACCAGCGCACGATGATTCCTGTGGCACGCAAGCGCATCCCTGTGCGGACCCGAAACAGCTTCAACCCAACGGCCGCCGGAACCCTCGTTAATGATAGATACACCCCTGGTTCGCATCCGGTGAAGGCAATCTCGGCCATTCGCGACCAAGCCCTGGTGAGCGTCGAAGGCAAAGGAATGTCTGGCGTACCGGGCGTGGCTGCACGCGTCTTTCAGTGCCTGGCAGACCGGTCCATCTCCGTCACGATGATCAGCCAGAGCAGCTCGGAGTCGTCCATCAGCCTGGTGGTCCCAGACAGCCAGTCCGGTGCAGCCGCCGCTGCCCTCAAGGCCGAGTTCCGAACCGACCTGTCTCATGGTGACATCGAGGAAATCACCCTCAAGCCCAATGTCGGACTTGTCGCGGCAGTGGGCTTAGGGATGGCCCATGTTCCTGGAGTCTCTGGCCGGATATTTGGAGCCCTTGGACAAGCCGGTGTGAACGTACTGGCCATCGCCCAAGGTTCGAGCGAGTTGAACATCTCGTTGGCACTCAACGATGCAGAAGTCTCCCTCGCCATTCGAACTCTACACGACGAATTTGCCTTGCACCGCAAAGACACGGGTGCGGACCAGCCCGACGGCTTGGACCTGATGCTGCTTGGGTGCGGCTCCATAGGGCAAGCCTTGTTGGGTCAGGTAATCGCACGCCACACCCACATCTTTGAGCGCTTCGGGCTGCGACCACGCATCGTGGCTGTGGCCGATCGCAGTGGGTACATCCTGAAGCCATCCGGGCTCAACCGGGCCGAACTGCAGGAACTCATCGATGCAAAGCGAGCGGGTCAAAAGGTTGCGACACTGCCAGGTGGTGTCGCCAGCAACGCCCCCACAGACATGGTTGAGGCAGCGCTCGACTACCGACTATCCCGACCCATTCTTGTCGATGTCTCGGATTCTGGAGAGTCTCACGAGGCCTTTGCCGCAGCCCTCAGCCGGGGGTGCGATGTGGCGACAGCAAACAAGAAGCCACTGGCAGACGACCCCGCCATCTTCGCGGCACTGCAAGATGCGGCGGCAGACCAAGGCCGAATCATTCGGGCGGAGGCCACCGTTGGTGCCGGCCTGCCCGTCATCGACACCCTTGAAATGCTCCTCGCGACCGGTGACCAACTTCACAGCGCCAGGGGATGTTTGTCCGGAACCCTCGGGTACCTGATGAGCGAACTAGAGAACGGCACATCGTTCTCGACC
>CAWVVG010000524.1:0-2579 GCA_963932775.1 uncultured bacterium | reverse complement strand
GGGTAACCGTCACCCCATCGAGCGCGGTTGTGGCCCAAGAAGCCGAGGCCGAGGGCATCCTGGATATGTTCCGTGCCCTGGGAGCGGTCGTCTCTGCACCGGGATGTGGAAGCTGCATTGGCAATGGCCCTGGGATTCCGTTCGAAGGGGAAACCACCGCTTCGACCACCAACCGCAACTTCGACCGCCGAATGGGTGCGCCGGGTCCGGTGTATCTGGTGAGTCCCTCCGTTGCTGCGGCGAGCGCTGTGACGGGCCGTCTGACCGATCCCCGAGAGTTGTAGGAACGCAACTGCACCCCTGCGGGTTAGCGCACCACCATGCGCGATTTTGATCTCATAATTTTTGGCGTCACCGGCTACACCGGTCGACTTGTGGCGGAAGCCATTCTCGAGTTCCCGGAGCCTGGGTTGAAGTGGGCCCTCGCGGGACGAAATATGGCAAAGCTTGAGCAGGTTCGTTCGGGGCTCTCTGAGCGATTCCCAGCCGCCGCCGACCTGCCGCTGGTTGCCGCAGACGTCACCGACCCGGAGAGCATCGGCGCTCTGGCTGCTCGGACCAAGGTGCTGTGCACCACAGTCGGCCCCTACGTCCAGCTGGGGGATGCTGCAGTCGCTGCTTGTGTGGCCAACGGCACCGACTACTGCGACCTCACGGGCGAGGTGCACTGGATGGCCAAGAACATTGCCGCGTACCACGAAACCGCCCAGGCCAATCAGACCCGCATTGTGCACGCCGCGGGCTTTGACTCCATTCCCTTCGACATCGGAGTCTATGCGCTCCAGCAGGCCGCTCAGGAGCGGTGGGGGGCTCCGGCAACCGCGGTCCGAACCGCCACAGGCAAGCTCAAAGGAGGCTTTTCAGGTGGCACCATTGCATCGATGGGTCTGTTGTTTGACGCCATCCGTACCGATCGAAGCGTGCTGCGAACGATGGCCAACCCCTACACGCTGGTTCCTGGGGGTACGGGGGTCGACAAGAAAGACTCGACCGGTGTGGAGCATTGGGCAGACCACGGGACTTGGACCGCGCCGTTCATCATGGCGGGCTGCAATACCAGGGTGGTCCGGCGAACCCACCACTTGCTCGGCAAGCCGTGGGGGGACGACTTTTCATATATGGAGGCCATGGGCACCGGCCGTGGCTTCAAGGGCTGGTTCCGCGGACAGGTGATGCGGCTTGCATTGGGTGGGTTGGTCACAGTGATGGCGGTCCGATGGATGCGCAAGCTGGCAGTGGGGCGGTTTCTGCCCAGCCCAGGAGATGGTCCCACCGAGCGGCAACGTACAGAGGGCATGTTCACCGCCCACATCGTCGGGCGTCGTGGCGACAAGACCCTCCACCTGGATGTCGTCGGTCAAGGTGACCCGGGCTACCTCGCTACCTCCCGGATGCTCTCTCAGACCGCACTATCGCTCTGCCGGGACACGCTGCCCGAGACCTATGGGGTGCTCACCCCTGGGAGCTTTATGGGCGACGCGTTGCTGAAGCGGCTGCCGAATGTCGGCATCACCTTTGAGGCCCGCACCTAAAATTTATGGTTGGCACCTGGGTCCCACAGGACCAGCTCGATCGACGCATTGACCTTGGCTGCCGCCCGCTCCATGACCGTGCGGTATCTGCCCACATTGGGGTCCATCTCGAAGCCCACGCTGTACCAAAGGATCTCATTGATGTCCCACGCTCGAAGCACGGCCTCGACCTCAGTAGACCGGTCACTCATTTCGCTCAGCTGAAGCAGGTGGTCGTAGTGAGGGATGGGGTGCTCGGGTGCGATCAGTCCGTACAGTCCGGATAAAATTCCAAATCGTGCCTCGGCACTGTTGGCTGCGGTGTGGGCCGCACGAATGCGGGCGGAGACATACCGCTCGACGGCCGGAAGGTCGCCTGCCGTCATCTCTTTGTCCGCAGAGCAATAGGTCGCGTAGAGCTTCATTCCGATCTCAATCCTTGCTGACCTGGCACTGAAATCCGATGCAGCGCTGGTCGTCTTGAGCTGCGTCCTCATCCTCGCCTTCGATTTCTTGAAGCAAGATGCCCACATCGTGCATTTGCTGTCGGGTCAGACCCACACTCACAACCCGGTCCACGCCCAAACCTGCGACCATGGTGGTCAGTACGGCTACCGAATCTGGGTCGCTGAGGGCGGCCATCACATTGCGTCCAATTTGCTCGGTAACGGGCAATAGGTGTGCCATCACAGTCTCGGTCTTGCCATCGGGCTGGGTGGTGTCTGGCTCATCAGGCATGGGTTCTCCTCGAGTGTTGATGACGCAAGCTTCGCATTCGCGGCAGGCCTTGTCCATGCTTGCTACATTGGGCCAGCAGGAGTCTTGAAATGAGAATGGGTATTTGGTTGATTTTGGTGGCATGTGCATGCAATGAAAAGGGTCAAAGTGAGCCCATTGGCGTCGTACGACCCGAAGGCGCCATATCGGGGGATTGTTCCGATGATGCTGACAACGATCAGGACGGCTTGTTCGACTGTGAAGACGATGGCTGTGCCAGCTCACCAGACTGTGCGGATGCGGATGCGGATGCGGATGCGGATGCGGATGCGGATGCAGATGCGGATGCGG
>CAWVVG010000523.1:0-2582 GCA_963932775.1 uncultured bacterium | reverse complement strand
CTATCCAGTCTGGTCCATAAATGGTGACGGGCCACCGTGCGTCACCGGCATCACCCATGAGGATTTCTGCCCCACTCTCCGTGAGCATACTTCGCTGTTGACCATCAATTTTTGCTTCCCAAGACAACGCCCCTGAGGCCGGAAGCCATGGAACTCCACCCCCAAAGATCAGATCAGTTCCCAGATCAGAGTCCGCTGGAATCTTGATGTCGTGGCTCCTACCGTCAAGATCCACCCACAGGGCTTGCCCCGTGACCACCGCAATCTCAGGTGAGCAGTCCTTGCCTACCGACACACTTGTGTGCCCGAAACCTTCCAACTGCACAGTCTCGTCACCCACATCATCGTCGGCCACCAGCGGATCAAAATCAAACTGTACAGTGGTGTCTCCGGTCAGCATGCTGAAGCGCAGCCATTGTCCGGTGCGGCCAGCTATCGACACACCTGCGAGCGTCACCATCACTGAGCCGCCACTGGCGGACTCGACCCCGTGGACCCACGGTGCGCCCAGCGCCTCGTGCAGGGCATCAGAGATGGGCAAGATCTCAGGATCCGCCCATTCACCCGGAACCACCCGCGCCAAAATGCACAACTCCGATGCCAGACCCGCCAAAACAAGCGTACCTGTAATCGAATCCGCGGCTCGAATGCCCGTCTCGGCAGCCCAGGCTTTGGTCACCCGTTCCAGGGGCACCCCGGGCTCGCCACATGCAGCGAGCCCCAACATCAATACGCTACTCCGTCGGTCGAACATCGAAGCCCTCCGGCAGGTCAACCGGCTCGATATCCCAACGGTCCACACGCTCCACTCGGGCCCGTTCGGGGCCGTGGTGACACCAGGCGACCAAGTCTTCAATGCGCTGAGGATCACCCTCCGCCACCAACTCAACGGTACCTTTTTTTCGATTTCGAACCCAGCCTCGCAGGCCCAATTCTAAGGCCTTGTCCCGGGTGCTCTGTCGAAAATAGACCTCTTGCACGCGGCCAACTATCTGGAGGTGAACACGGGTCATTGGTTCAACAACTCCAACAGCGCCATTTCGTCCAACACAGGAATACCGAGCGCATTTGCTTTGACCAATTTACTGCCTGCCGCTTCTCCAGCCACCAAGAAATCCGTCTTTGCTGAGACCGATCCCGTCACTTTTCCACCAGCGGCACGAATCATCTCGCTCACTTCCTTCCGACCCTTGGTGGGCAAGGTCCCTGTGAGGACGAACACCTTGCCTCCTATCGCACCAACTGCAGCGGCCTTAACGGTAGAAGGAAACTGAACGCCCAGACTGCGCAGCGCAGCCACTTCAGCCAGGTTGTCCGGCATAGAGAACCACTGGCTCAAGCTCCCTGCGATCTCTGGGCCCACTCCGTCGAGTCCTTGCAAGGTCTCCTCATCTGCAGCCATCAGTGCATCGATGGACCCAAAGTGCGCGCACAGGGCTCCAGCCACAGCCTCGCCAACATGACGGATGCCCAGGCCAAACAGTACCCGGGCCGAGGGTCGGGCCTTGCTTTCCTCAAAGGCGGCCAGCAGTTTCGTGGCTGACTTCTCCGCCATCCGGTCCATGCCCGCTAGTTGAATGAGCGTCAGGCGATACAAGTCGGAGGGTGTGCGAATCAGTTGAGCCTGGACCAGGTGGTCCACAAGCTTGTCGCCAAGCCCGTCAATGTCCATCGCCAAGCGACTCGCAAAATGTTTGAGGCCCGCCTCGATCTGAGCCTGACACCCCAGGTTGTTCACACAACGGATGATGACCTTTTCGGGCTCCTTGGGGTTCTCCTCTCTCATGAGTGGGGCCGCACAATCTGGACATGCAATGGGGAAGGCTACCGCCACGCGCTCGTTTCTATCCGGCTCATCCACTGCGGCCTCTACCCGCGGGATGACATCGCCGGCCCGCTTGACGCGAATCAAGTCGCCAATGCGCAGCCCACCCAGAAACTCCGGTTTTCGCAACACCTGATGCTCGTTGTGCAGGGTCGCATGGGTGACGGTCACCCCGCCCACCATTACCGGCTCCATAATGGCCACTGGAGTGACCACACCTGTCCTACCCACCTGAAAGTTCACTTCAATGAGTCGGGTAGACACCATTGGCGCTGGATACTTGTAGGCGATGGCCCAGCGAGGGCTGCGGGTGACAAAGCCGAGTTGATCCTGAAGTGCTACCTCATCCACCTTGACCACTGCGCCGTCAATTTCATAAGGAAGGGTGTTCCGCTTGGCTCCAAGGTTCTCGATGGCACCGATGACATCGCCAATGCCCTCACACACCTGAATAAGCTCGGCGGTCTGGAAGCCAGCCACCCGAATGCGCTCGATTAGGCCACTGTGAAAGTCGTCCTCAATGCCTTCACCAGCGCCGTATGCAAAGAACTGAAGTGGGCGTGATGCAGCCACCTCAGGGTCCAGTTGCCGGACGGTTCCTGCCGCAGCATTCCGTGGGTTCTTGAAGGCCGGTTCGCCTCTCTCCTCCCGAGCCGCGTTCATTTTCCCGAAGCCATCGAGGTCATAAATTACCTCGCCGCGAACACTCACATAGGGCGGAAAATCTCCCTGAAGCTGAAGGGGAATGGTGCGAACC
>CAWVVG010000522.1:0-2590 GCA_963932775.1 uncultured bacterium | reverse complement strand
ACCCGACCATCTACCCTGGAGCGGCCGATGCTTGGTACGACGGCGTGGACTCGGACTGTGCAGGGGACGCTGACTTCGATGCGGATGGGGATGGCGCCATTCATATCGACCATGGTGGGTCGGACTGCGATGACACCGATGCCCTGATCTACCTCGGTGCGCCAGAGACCTGGTACGACGGCGTGGACTCGGACTGTGGAGGCGACTCCGATTTCGATTCCGACGGCGATGGCCACAACCACACGGACTTTGACGGTGATGACTGCGATGACGGCGACTTCGGTATCCATCCTGGTGCGGCGGATGCTTGGTACGACGGTGTGGACTCAGACTGCGGTGGAGGGTCCGATTACGATGCGGATGGCGATGGCTATCTGCACGATTCCTATGGCGGTGATGACTGCGATGACACCGACGCCTCCATCCATCCAGACGCCATCGATGTTTTTGATGGCATCGACAGCAATTGCGATGGTGAAGACAGCGAAATTGTGGCCACTCACACTGGCGGTGGTCAGACCATTTACAAATTGAGCGCCCGGTCTCTACCAGGAAGTGGGGCTCGGGATTGGTATCAGAACATCTGTGAGGATGCCGGCTTGAGGCCTGTCGCCTGCGACTGGACCTGGTGGACCGATGCTGGGTATAACTACTCTTCATCCAATGCCGTTCGACTCGACCGGGATTACTACTCCTGCAATGTCTCATCTGGAATCCACGGCCGGACAGGGTGGGGCCAAATTATCACGTTCCACCACACCGGAGACAGCTGCGGCGTGTACCCTTGCAGTGGGGCATCCGTCCACCCCATCTGTACCGACTAAGGGCTGTCAGCGCTCCTTCAACTCCATGGCCGGTCGGCGGGTATGGCTGGTGATCTGCCATCCCTCCTTGCCATTTTTAAGCTCTACCTCAAAAGTGAGAAGGTCTGCGTTCACCGGCCACCCGATGCCAGCGCCTTCTTGACCCTCGACCAGTGCGGCATCAAAGCTGGCCTGTGCATGGCTGTGGTTTACCTCAACATCAATGGCGCTCAGCCACACCGCGATGGGGCCACGCTTTATGAATTGAGAAAAGAATAGACCGTAAATCGCCGGCCGATCGAGGCCTTCTGGGTCTTGGTAGGTCTTTGAAAAGGGTTGGATGACATCGTCTATGCTCCCAAGTTCGGCGCCATCTGCCACCGCATGAATGGCTAATCGGACTTGGTCTTCGTCGCTGATGGGCTGTTCGAACCAGCCCAAGAACCACCCCAAAAGCACCAACACGCTGGTGAGGGCGATCAGTTTTGTTAGGTGCCTGTTCAACTCGAGCCTCCGGCTCACTCGATTGTACGCCCATTTGGGATACACTCAAAGCTGATGGGAGCCTTAAGCTATGTCGCGCAAGAAGTTCCAGTGGTCTCGGGACGAAGACGATACCGAGGGCGAAGTCCATTTCTCGGACCGGACTTCCCGTACGGAATTGGCGCGCGAGAAGGAGCGAATCAACGTGTTGGCTCGGGCTTTGGTGAAGATGAAGGGAGAGAAGCTCACGGCCATGGCCCTGTCAGACTCTGTGGCAGAGGTAGTCGCTGAAGGGCGACGTCTCCGGGCCAAGGGTGGCGTCCGCGGTGGCATGAAGCGACAGATGCTCTATGTGGCTGCGGTGCTTCGGGGTGTGGAGGCCGAGGAACTCGCGCGGATGTATGAGGCCTTGGAACATCTAAAGTGACCGGGCGAGTCCTCTAAGGTTCAGCTCAATCCGGTGATCTCAAATTCCAGAACACCCCGTGGACTGTCGACCTCGAAGGCGTCACCCAACTCAAGTTCAGCCATCGCCTCGCCCAGGGGGGAGGCCGGTGAAATGAGCCGGATGGTCTCATCGCCAACGGTAGTCTTTCCGCCGCCAATGGGGGCCACGAATACGATTTCGGAGCGCGCTCCCTCAATGCGAACCAAGGCGCTCACCTGAACCAAGGGCTCGGCCAGGTCAGCCACCGCAGTATCCGAGTGAAGCCAGGCCTGGAGCTGGCGCAGTTCTGTGATTCGCCAGGCTTGACCCCGGGCCAAATAGGACGCTTCAGTCGCCCGCGTGTCGTATTTTCCTTCCGACTTCGTCTCGGGGCTCGTGGCCTCGTCTCGTGCCATGGCCGCCAGGGACTCCAAGCTCTCGAGTTCGCTTTGGACTTGAGCCTGCAGACCGGCAACAACATCCGCTTTATTCGGTGTAGACATTCATCTCCATAACCTCAGCGCTTGAACTTCTTGTTCTGGCGGTGATTGCTGGGCCCCTTCTTAATGTGTTTGAACTTGGGCTTGCGTCGGGGGGGAGGGCCGTTGCCGCCGCCGCCGTCGTCGCTGCCACCACCGCCGCCGCCGCTGCCACTGTCGTTGCGACCTCGTGCGAGGGAGAGGTAGGTGGTGCGCCCTCGGATCGTGACCTTCTCGTGCTTGTCGAGAACCTGCTCTGCTACCGCTCTGGGCAGCCCGATGAAGGAGTTCTTGTCGAACAGCATCACCCGGCCAATGTCGCTGCCGGCTACACCGAATTCATTTGCGAATGCTCCGACGATGTCGCCTGGGCTAACTCCCGCGAATTTGCCGACACC
>CAWVVG010000521.1:0-2595 GCA_963932775.1 uncultured bacterium | reverse complement strand
CTGGTGCTTCGCCGCCCTCTGCTGGAGCGGCTGGTGCTTCGCCGCCCTCTGCTGGCGCCGGCACTGCAGCAGCAGCCTTGGTCGCAAATTCCTCATCACAGAACGGAGTGTTGCTCTGAAGCTGGGGAAGCAGGTCGTCCACGAAGGTCATGACATCTGCTGCCATGTCGATTTCTTCGGCTTGGATGACCATCTGGGACTGCTCGAGGACCATTTGACCCATGTCGATCCCGCCCATCTCGATCATCAGTTCGCAGGTCTCGTATTTGCTGAGCAAGGTGTCCAACGCAGCAACCTTGGTCTTCAGGTCGTTGAAGATCTCACGTTGCCGGCGCTTCCGCTCCTCAGCCTCTTCTTTCCTTCGATCGGCTTCAGCTTTCTTGGCAGTCTCGGCATCGATGGCTGCTTGAACCAGTCCCCGGCGCTTAAATACCTCGTGGTCTGGGTCAATCTGACCTTGGAATGCAGCGACATAGGCGTCCAAGTACTTGGATGCCTTCTTGAAGTTCTTGGTGTACTTCCGGTGAAGTGTGGCCGCGTTGAAGTACGCCGCCTCGTTCATCGGGTCGGCCAAGATAATTTGGTCGTAGAGCTTACCGGCGCCGTCGTAGTCTTTCTCGCCCCGCAGGGAGACGGCAAGGCCCAATTTTCCGGCGATGTTTCCCGGCTCCTTGGCCGCTACAGCCGAAAAGGAACGTTTTCCAAGGGCGTAGTCTCCAGAGTTTATGGCGAGGTATCCGAGGTTCAAGTTCGCAGATACATTGCTCGGGTCCAGCTTTACAGCTGTTTTAAACTCAGCGATGGCCGCCTGTTGGTCGCCCATGACTAAGTGTGTGACGCCGATGTTGTTGTAGATTCCAGAGTCACCTTTCGCCAGGGTCTTGGCTTTCGCTGCACAGAGCTGGCTCATCTCGAGGTCACCCTTCTGGAAGTAGACCCGAGAGAGGTTGCGATACGCACCTACGTTGCTGTTGTCAGCGCGCAGAATGATCCTGATATTTGCAATCGCCTCATCGTACTCTCCCGCGCCAGCCAGTGCCTCTACCAGGTTGTTTCGAACCTCGATGTTGCTGGGGTTTGCAGCCAAGTACGACTTATAAAGGTCGGCAGCTTCGGAGCCGTCACCCCGTTGGGTGAGTGTCAGTCCGAGGTTGAACAACGCCTTGTCGTAGGTGGGGTCCAAGCTCAGTGCGGTGCGGTAGTGCTGCACGGCTGAGTCGACAAGCCCTTGTTGCTCGGCGACCCATCCCGCGTTGTACTCAGCCTTCGCGACGTTGGGGTCACTGAGAATACTGGCATCAAACATGGCGCCAGCCGCGACGAAGTCGATCTCGCCCTCGACCTGAAGAAGGCGAACACCCTCGTTAAAGGTCTGGACTGGATCAGTCAGATCCGGGCCCTTTTTCGGGCAACCCGTGAGGGTTGCGGCAATTATCAGTGCGATTGTGGTCTTGCGAAACATCGTATGCACTCCCTTACAGGTTGGGCTCGAAGGTGGACTGGAAAACCGTGTTCGACGTGAAGCGCGGTGTGATCAGGTCTTCGGACAACCCGGGATAGTCGTGGGGTCGAAGAACACCAAGCTTCCGGACGGCAAGCGCGGTGTTCTCATTGTAGAGATTGAGTTCATATGACTTGGTCAAGGCTTGCGTATAGGCCTGAACTGCCTTTTCTTCATTCGGGTATGCCTTGTCTTCGAGGCCCATCCGATACAGTTCGAGTTGCTCCTCGGTCAGCTTGGGCGGCGCGTATGCGCCCCGTAGGGTTTCCGCGAGGTTCTCGTAAAGCCCACCAAGGTCGACGAGTGCGGCCAAACCGAACTCACCCGCACCGGTCTTGATGATGTCGAGGTACGAACCCTCGATTTTTTGGACGGCCTTCGCCTTGGATATCAGCTGGTCCGTAAGGATTTTAGTTTCTTGCTTGTCGCTGACTGGTCGGTCCGGTCCACTGATTTGAAGCGCCAAGGCAGCATCGAGCTCTGGTTTGGCCAGCTTCATCATTACTTGCGCAGCGAACTCGGTGGCCAAGCCCATTTCTGTGCCGGCTGCCTTCGCCTTGTTGAATTCTGCGACGAGCTTTTTCCAGTGAGTTGTCGCTGAGCGACCTTGTTTCTCAAGGGCCACACCGTGTTGGAACTTCGCGTAGAAGATCTGTTCCGGAGTCTTTCCTTCCGTATCTGCCGCATAGGCCCCATAGAGCTTGACCACTTCGGGCCATTTTTCGTGCTTCTCTAAGACCTTAGCAATTGTGAGTTTGACATCGGAGATGCGCTCGTCAGTGGGGAAGGTCTTGATGAAGGTTTGGTAGTTCTTGATGGCCTTTGTGGAGTTGCCCAGCGCCTTCTGGAATACCGCAGCCGAGTAAATGGCTTCCTTGGCCGAGTCATGCTTGGCGTCGAGAGCGAACAACTGCTCATAGAAAGAAGCAGCGCTGTCGAAGTCGGCGATGTTCTCGTAGTCGAAGCCCAGGTTGGCAATCGTATCGTTGTAATATTTGGATTTCGGGAAATTCTCGACCAGGACCAAGCGGGTATCCATGGCCTTTTGAGGGGCCTTCTCCTGGTGGTAGTAGACCGCAGCGTTGTTCAACGCC
>CAWVVG010000520.1:0-2602 GCA_963932775.1 uncultured bacterium | reverse complement strand
GCATCCGGAGATCGTCTTCAACTACCTATCCACGGAACAGGACAGAAAGGAATGGATTGAGGCGATTCGCTGCACACGCACAATCCTGAGTCAGCCTGCACTGGAGCCATTTCGGGGAGAGGAACTGGCACCAGGACCCGAGGTTCAAACGGACGAGGAAATCTTGGCCTTCGTAGAGCGGGAGCTCGAGAGTGCGTACCATCCGAGCTGTACCTGTAAAATGGGTGCCGACGCCATGTCCGTCACCGATGGACAAACCAGGGTACGTGGAGTGAGCGGACTGCGAGTCGTCGATGCATCAGTGATGCCCAACGTCACCAACGGAAACATCTATGCACCGGTCCTAATGATCGCAGAGAAAGCCGCAGACATTATCCTGGGCAACACCCCACTTGCACCCTTGAACCACCCAACCTTTCAAAGTCCAAGTACTGCCCCATGAGCACTCCAGAGACCCAAACCATCCGCATCTGGCGCACTCGGGTGCTCTCCACAACCTGGCTCTCGTACGCTGGGTTTTACTTCTGCCGCAAGAATTTCGCCATCGCCAAGGCTTCTCTGCTCGACACCTTGCAGATCGATAAGTCTGATCTCGCACACATCGTAACGGCGTACCTGGCAGCCTACATGTTGGGCCAGTTTCTTACCGCAGTCGTCAGCCGGCGTATCGCTACCCGAACCCTGCTGCTTTCTGGAATGGGCCTCACCCTCGGCTGCAACATCGTCTTCGGCTTCACCACACTGATGGGTCCTGCAGGCTACTGGCCATTGCTTATCTTCAACGTCGTCAATGGATTTGCCCAGTCGACGGGTTGGCCTGGAAACATCGGCGTGTTGAGCAACTGGCTCTCTCGCGACGGCCGCGGCCAGACCATGAGCGTATGGTCCACTTGCTACCAGATTGGAAGCATCCTCGCGAAGTCCTTTGCCGCCTTCATGCTGGCCATCGCCGGTGCTGCGTGGTCATTCTGGGGGGCCTCCATCGTCATGCTCGGCGTATGGATCCTGTTCTTCCTGTTTCAGAGAGACAAACCATCGGATGTGGGCCTGTCGGACTTGGTCGAAGAAGTGGAGATCGAGGTCACCGCAAGCGAGGCCCGACAGTACGCCGACGATTCCGGACCCATGCCCCGAAAAGTCCTGATGTCCATCCTATGGATGGGCAGCGTCTACTTTGTCTTTAAGTTCCTTCGATACGCCCTGGATAGCTGGTCTCCCCTCGCCCTCGTGGAGTTGTTCGGTCTGGGCGCAGCCAACGCGGGGTACATCTCAACGGCTTTTGACTGGGTCGGATTTGTGGGGGTCTTGTTCGCGGGCTGGGCATCCGACAAGTTCTTTAAGGGACGCCGAACTCAGGTGATCTTTGGCATGACCATCGGAATGCTGCTGGCATTTATGTTCCTGGGAGCCCTCGGTACTCAGTCGGTCTGGATGTTTGGGATCGGCCTGTCCTTGTGTGGCTTTATGTTGATGGGGCCAGACTCCTTGCTATCGGGTGTGGGCGCCATTGATGTTGGAGGTCGGCAGCGTGCTGTCATGGCGGCCGGCATCATCAATGGTTTGGGTTCCATTGGACCCGTCTTCCAGGAAGAACTGATCGGGTACCTCCTGGACAACCATGGCTACGACTCTGTTTTCATTACCCTCGTCGTGGCCAGTGCTGTGGGTGTAGTGGGCACGGGTCTGCTTTCCTTGCGGTCGAAGAAAGGACAGTCGACGCTGTGAGCGTTCCGACCACTCCATCCGACTTGGGGCCACGGCCACGGAAGCGCACGTGTACTCGATACCAAGCGTCATCCTTTCCCTCACCTTGCTCCTCGCTTGCGGAAGCATTGCAACCCTGAAGCCCACCGGGGCCACCCCCTGCCCTGAGACGTGGATGGCATCAGTGTGATTGAGTTGTGACGTTCTGCTGTGCTCATCGCCACCCCAGCTTGAGTGAGGTGTTAGACCGGCCTCTCACCTCGCGACGGGCCCAAGCTCATCTACGGAGAACCCTATGCTCAACAACGATATCCTTCGGCGCTTGCGGTACGCCTTGTCCTTGACCGATGACCAGATGAGCGAGGTATTTGCACTCAACGGCTGTACTGCGGCCCAGGGTCAGGTCTTGGCTTGGATGAAACCCGAAGATGAAGAGGGCACCGTGGCGTGTTCCGACACAGTCATGGCCGACTTTCTGGATGGCCTCATCCTCTCCAAGCGTGGGCCGAGAAAGCCAGGAAGTCCACCACCCGCCCGAGACCCAATACTCACCAACAATGCTGTTCTCAAAAAGATCCGCATTGCACTGACCTTGCACGAAGAGGACATGCTGACCATCCTCAAGAATGGTGGGCAGCCACTCGCTCGAGGCGAGCTCACCGCCCTGTTTCGGAAGCCACAGCACAAGCACTACAGAGAGTGTGGTGACCAAGTGCTCCGCAAATTTCTCCGCGGCCTCACCATGCGACTGCGTGGCACCGATGGAGATGAGCCTGAGGTATCTGAGGCGACCGAGGCACCCGAGCCAACCGAGGCTACCGAGCCAACCGAGCCAACCGAGGCTACCGAGGCAACCGAGGCAACCGAGGCAACCGAGGCAACCGAGGAATCTGAGGAA
>CAWVVG010000519.1:0-2603 GCA_963932775.1 uncultured bacterium | reverse complement strand
AACGATCCTCGGACCAGTCCAACTGACCTTCGTCAAAGAGAAACCACCCGTGCTTGGTACGCAAACTTGAACTTCCTGGGTCAAGCTCAATTGAAGCCACATAGCTGGTACCCGCCTCAACCATTTTTCCTCCGTGGACCAAGGCCTGAGCCAGGTTCATATGAAAGATGGGGTCGGTATGGTTGAGCCTAATGGCTGTGCGAAAACACTTCTCTGCGCCACCATGGTTGCCCCTGGCTAGGCGGGCCAAGCCCAAATGATTGAAGCCTTCGGCGTCGCCGGGGTTGCACTCAACATGAACCTCGTAGACCCGCTCTGCCTCAACGAAATTGTGCAGATCAAGCAAGCATCGACCGAGATTGTATCGGGCATTGGTATTGTCAGGCATCGCAGCCACCACCTGACGCAGGTGTGGCAGCGCCTCTGCATGCCGGCCGACCGACAACAAACACATGCCCAACGCATCGCGTACTTCCATGTCACTGGGTTCATGTGCCACAGCAAAACGAAGGTGACGAATGGCCTTGTGGTACTCCTCCGCTTGCTGCTGAAGCAAACCTGCCATCAAGTGAGCCAAGGGATGATTCGGCACGTACTCGAGTACGGTCAGGCAGGCTGCGAGAGCCTTGGGCCGTTCCCCAGCACGGAATGCGGTACGAGCAGCGGTCAGGGCGATCAGAATTGGGTTGTCGTTGTCCATGTTCCGCGTATCGCACTTACAGGACGACACTTGAGGAAAATTTAGGCTTTCCGGTCGTATCGAAGGAACAATTCGTCGCCCACCCGCTCCAGATCGGCCAATCCAAAATCTCGAATGGACTGAGGGGTAAAACCTTCGCCATCCGCCAAGCTCGGTGCACCGACCCCACCGATAATTCGTGGGGCAAGCGTCAAATATATGGAGTCGATTCGATCCATCGCCACCAACTGAAAGATGAGATCACCGCCACCCTCTACCAAGACCAACTGACAACCCATGGCCTCCAGCGCATCGAGCACAGCTGCAGGATCCTGTGCGGTGTGGACCGTGGCCCCGCGCGATTCGTGGGCCCCGCGATCCAAAGTGGGACCAAAGACGTGGAGCACAGCATCAGAGCGCTGCCATTCTTCACCGATGAACGGTGCGACACCCATTCGGGTAAGAACGGCGTTGACCAGCGGGCGCCGCACACCAGCACGTCGAAGCTCAGGGGGCTCTGCTATCAGCTGAGGCCCCACCCGAAAGGTGCGACCGCCGACTAAAACCGCGTCAGCCTTGGCCCGCAGCAATCCCATGCGACGCCGGTCTTCACCCGAGCCAACATTGAAACTATGGTCACCCGCTGTCCCGATGCGCCCATCGAGACTCACTGCGGTGTTGGAAATGACCTTCACAGGGCCACATAGTCCGCGGGCGTCCGACTGCAGGCCACACTGACGCCATCACAGTGGGGCATATCCGCTGGCCGCTTGGTCACCGTCACACACACTTGATCCACCGGAAAACCGGTACATATTAGGCGGGCTATCGCTTCCGCCATGGCCTCTATCAGGCGCCACTCCCGGCTAGACACAAGAGCCGATATTGCGCGATCAACCTCCGCATAATCAACAATTGAGTGGGCGCGATCGTCCAACCCTGAGGCCCGCCAATCGGTCCGAGCATCGAAATCCACAACAACGGTTTGAGGCTGGCTGCGCTCATCTTCGCTGAAGCCAACCCGGCAGTCATACTTGAATCCATGTCCACTGACGTGGTCGGCCACAGTTGCCTCCTCGAAGCTCGGTCCGCCCCAATCAACTCGGTCTTGCAGACACTATTGCTTGACGATGCTGCCGGACAGTGCGAAATTCGATAAACGGGGGCCAATTTTGCGAATACTCATCGCTTATCCACCAATGTTGTCGAGCAAGGGCAGCCCGATGCTGACCCAAAACCGGCAATTCCAATGGTTTCACGAGCCATCGTATTTATTTCCGTGCGTGCCCGCTTACGCGGCCTCGCTGCTCAAGTCGGAGGGCCATGACGTCGCGTGGTGCGATGCCATAGCGGAACACAAAGACTGGGCCGCTTTCTCCAGCCTCCTCCGAGACTTCAAGCCTGAGCTGGTGCTGATGGAGACCAAGAGTCCTGTCGTACGGCAGCACTGGACCATGGTCGACCGGATTCAGGCCGAGGTGCCCGGAACCAAGACTGTATTAATGGGAGACCACATCACGGGGAATCCCGCTGAGACGATGGAAGAGTCCAACGTCGACTTCTTGTTCACAGGCGGCGACTGGGACTTCTTGGCGCAGAACCTGGTGGCACACCTAGAGCGGGGCGATGCGCTGGCGGGTGGCATCTGGTACCGGGAAGACGACGGTGGGTGGTCGGACACTGGCCCCTATAAGAACCTGGGCGACCTCAACGCACTGCCCTTCATCGACCGAGACCTCACCAACGCCCACCTATACTTTGAGAAATGGAAGAAGCGCCTGCCCTTTATGTGGACCATGGCCGGCCGTGACTGCCCATACGGAAAGTGCACCTTCTGTTCGTGGACGGTGACCTACCCCCAATTCCGCACCCAGAGTCCGAGTCGGCTCGTCGACGAGATGGAATTCTTGGCCGACCACTGGGG
>CAWVVG010000518.1:0-2611 GCA_963932775.1 uncultured bacterium | reverse complement strand
GCCTCGAGACGTTGTTCGAGAGCTTCATCAACATGATCAACTCCGCCATCGACGACAAGTCCTCCTACACCATGGGTCACTGCGGGAGAGTGCCTGAATTGACTATGCTTCTGGCGGATGCCGTGAACGACACAAGCGTCGGACCACTGAAAGACTTCACCATGACCGACGATGACCGGTATGAGCTGAAGATGGCAGGGCTGATGCACGATTGTGGAAAGATCACGACCCCGATTCACGTGATCGACAAGGGAACCAAGCTCGAGACCATCGTCGACCGAGTCCAACTTCTCGACACTCGATTCGAGGTCGTCCGCCGGGACATTGAGCTGGAGGCTCTAAAGACCAGCCAAGATGCCAGCACGGTGCAGTTGCGGATTTCCGAGCTTGAGGAACACCGTGAATTCCTCCGCAAGGCCAATGTGGGCGGCGAATTCATGACGGATGAAGACGTGGCTCGGGTGCATGCGATTTCCAAGAAGTATCGCTGGACGGACCCGAGCGGGGAGGAACGCGACTTTCTGACTGACAATGAAGTGAAGAATCTCTCCATCCGAAGGGGTACCCTCACACAAGAAGAAAGAGCCATAATCAACCACCACGCACAGGTGACCATCAACATGCTGGAGGCGATGCCCTGGCCCAAACACCTGAAACACGTGCCCGAGTATGCTGGTGGACACCATGAACGAATGGACGGTACTGGATATCCGCGAGGCCTGACCCGCGACCAGATGTCCGTCCAAGCCCGCTGCATGGCCATCGCAGACATCTTCGAAGCGCTGACTGCCCGGGATCGCCCCTACAAGAAAGGCAAGACGCTGTCTGAAGCCTTGATGATTCTGGGAAAAATGAAGCTCACCCACCACATCGATCCCGACCTGTTTGATGTGTTCGTACACCAAGGTGTCTACCTTCAGTACGCCCACGCTTTCCTCGAGGCTGAACAAATCGACGAGGTACACCTCGACGCTATCCCTGGTTACTCACCACCCAGTGCGGCCAAATAGGTCCACAAGAAACTTCTGCCCTCGCACACTGGATTCAGCATGCTCCCTGACAAAGATGGATACATTCGCATTCGCGCCAACGTTGCCGGCGAAGTCGATATTCGTGCCAAAATTGGCCAACTTGCCTACGCGGGCCAGATTCTCGCGGTGGTCGAAGGTGACCTGGAGATCGAATCGCTCTCCATTCGACGACCATCAAAGGTTGTAGAGGTCTTGGTCGATGATGGCTCTGAAGTACCCTCAGGCACCGTTCTGATGGTGGTCCGTGAGCTGACTGAATAGCCGAGCAGTGACTCAGAACCCTGCAGCGGCTCCCTCATACATGATGTAGGCGAGCGAATAGTAGGGTGGTTCATGACGGTCTGTGAGCATGCCGTGGCCATGGGACGGAACCGAGTGGGTATGGAAGCCCATCAAGCTACCGCCATCGGAGCAATACCCATTGCCACCACTACTATCCTCCGTCGTGCCACCCGCATCGGCATCCATGAGGTGGTCATGGTCGTAGTCCCCTCCTTCTTCACCCAGGTCTTCATCGAGCGTTGTTCCAAGCAAGAACAACCCAGACAGATCGGGGGTACCGCCTGAACCATCGCACAAGGCCCAGCCCCGTGGAATGTCGCCGATGACACCGGACCACATCGCGATTGAACCTGCCAGCGGCACCTGCCCTTCAAGGGTAGGAGACACCCACATCGACCGCCGATAGGGTGGCATGTGGGACTCGACTGAGAGCCCATGATCGTGCTCGTATGCGTGAGCGTGATTCATGCCGGTGGTCGACGGGCCATAGGCAGTCACCGTCATTCCGTAGCTGCCACCGTAGATTCCAGTGGCATTCTCGACACCGGTCCAGCCGCCATGGTCGTGGGTCTCCGAGCCACCGGTACCACCCGCAACCGTTCCTGCTGCCGCACCCCTGAGGAACCGGCCCCCAAGCGCAGGACATGCTCCGCCATCGCACACCGACCAGTCGTCGTGGAGTGTGTCGGCAGCGTCATCCCACCCAAGAACGGACTCCACAGGCAGGACCGATGCCGCATCGTTCATCAAGAACAAGACATCGTAATAGGGCGGCAACACCTCACTCGCTTCAATCGTATGATCGTGCGTCATGTCGTGACTGTGGGACGCATTATTGGGCTTCTGGGTGCACCAGCATCCAGGCGGAGAACAGGAGCGCCCCGGTGGGCTCGTGGACCCAGTCGACATCTCGGTGACATCGGTAAAGCCATCGTGATCGTGGGCATCCGACCCGCCAGTCCCACCCGGATCTTCATCGAGCACACCCAGAACAAACCGCTCACGCAAGTCGGGTGTGCCGGCATCCCCGTCACACACGAGCCAGCCTTCCGGAACCTCCGAACCGGTGAATGCCACGATTAAGCCCTGAGGAAGTGGGATCGGGTCGGAGTCGCAGAGGCCGTCACCATCTCCGTCATCCGGATTGTCGAGGGGGCACACGTCGCAATAATCCGACACCCCGTCTCCATCCGTGTCCAGCCCATCATCGCCACCTGGGCACACATCATCCGAGTTGCAGACTCCATCCCCATCACTGTCATCGGGGTTGTCGAGGGGACACACATCGCAGACATCTG
>CAWVVG010000517.1:0-2616 GCA_963932775.1 uncultured bacterium | reverse complement strand
AGTCTGAGGTCACGAAGGTCGTGTTCAATGTCTCGGACTGGCCATTCCACTCGATGGTCATCACGGCTTCGTACTCGGAACTGGACTCTAGCGGCTCAAGCGGCAACATCACGGCCATCTGGTACAGGTGGGAGTCTTCACTGGGATCGCTCAGTCGCACCTCGACCTCCGTGCCATCCGGTCCGATCAGGGTCGCAGCCACAAGCTGAAGATTGTAGGGATTTTGCCCGTCACCATTCATCACTTCATCGGCCACGGTGACGGTGATGGGCATGCCCACGACACCTCGATCCGGAGCCGGGTCGGGAACCTCCCAGTCCGAGTCAAAGCTCGGTACCACATCAATCTGTCCATCGGTTGGGTAGATCACAGCCGTTCGGGCACCATGGGGAAAGGGCGTAATGAAGGTCATCGCCGTAAACTCGCCAGAGAGGCCAAAGCCCACACTGTTCCAGTAGGGCGATGTAAAGGGTATGCGGTGGTACACACTCGCGACCCAAGCATCGACCGCCGCTGCGGGCCCATACCCGTGGGCAACCACCTCGGAGATTCCCAAGCCCGGGACGTAGTCGAACCCAGCGGTCTCAACCCGATCCCAGACCCACTCCCCCGTAAAACCAGGCAGTCCACTGTCTTGCTGATGGGTCATCGCCTCATTCCCAGCCATGTACTCGGCATGGGATTGCGAGGCATCGTCCAGCAACGGGTCTAAGATACCCGGCTCGAGCCCCATCCAATCCCGATAACAATTCGATCGGTCCAGGGCCTCGATCGCGAACTCCTCTGGTGAAGCGTACCCAAGGTCAACCGTTCCACACGGCAGGCCAGTTGCGAACTTGTCTGCCGCACAACCAGACGCCAACAAACCCAACCACAGAGACCGCACATCCACCTCGAGAACTTCGTTCAACACCCTGCACAGTCTAACCAAACTGGATACCAATGCGCCAAACCCACCCGTGGAAACCTTGTGCTGTCTGCTCGCCCTGAATCACCCCGCATGTTTGAATCCTCCTTTGTCGATTTCTTTTCGCGAACACCATGGTGGAGCATTCCGCTGATCTGGGGCCCGATTGTTGTGGGTTTGTTCGCCTATGGAGTTGTGGTCCAAGAAGTTGTCTGGTGGGCCGCCATTTCCCAGGCCCTCCTGGGCGCCATCGTCTGGTCATTGTCAGAGTATTGGCTTCATCGTACGGTCTTTCACTGGAAGCCAGACCATGCCCTTGGCCAGCGCTTTCACTTCATCATTCATGGCTGCCACCACACCTGGATCGATGACCCTTACCGGCTCGTGATGCCACCTGTAGCGGGAATGTTCATCGCCGGGATCTTCTGGCTGTTGTTCACGACCATCGCCGGGTACATCGCACCGCTGGGTGTGTCACCCACTTGGGTCTGGGCATTCTTCGCGGGCTTCCTGGGTGGGTACATCAACTACGACCTCACCCACTATGCCACCCACCACGCAAAGCTCAAGAACAAGCGGCTCATTGCAATTCGAGCCCACCACATGAATCATCACTTCAACAACCCAGACAAGAAGTACGGCTTCACCACCTTTCTCTGGGACAAGCTGTTTCGGACCTACTGAATCAGCAGGGGTCTAAAGGCCGGGAGCGATGTTGAGCACGTAAGACCCATAGTCCGAGAAGGAATACCCATCGATCACGATGAGGTAATCCACACCCGAATACATGTATTCCTCCAGTGCAGAGGTCTCGTCTATATCACCGGATGCAGCCTCATCGTTGCAGGCCATGACGGTGCTGCAGTCTTCCTCGATAATGCTCAACACAGTGTCGAAGTCTGACCCGTAGGTCGTGATGCTGTATGGGCCGGTCACCGGGGGAGACCACCAGAATTCCACGTCGGGAGTCTCATGGTAGCTGAGCGAAACGCAATCCGGCTCCCAGTCATGTGTGGCATCGGTAGAATCTCCAGCGGCCACGGCAACCCCAGTGGCTGAGCCCAGGTCCTCCCCATCGCACGTGCCCGTGGGCGGATCATCTGTTCCGGTATCCCCACCGTCGCAGTCGCCACCATCCCAGCCGGTTTCAGCACAGTCGAAGATGGCGTCGCAAATATCGTCGCCAATCCAGTGGGTGTAGGTAGAACACTCGCCGTCACAGGTGACCACCCCAGGGACGGTCGCGCCGGACCAGTCTGTCGTCTCGCAGTCTTCGCCGAAATCGGCTCCACTTCCGGACTCGCAGTCTCCACCATCGTACTCGAAGTACGCACAGTCCAGGTTCACACTCAGCCAACCGTCGTCGCAAAAACCATCACCCATCCAGCTGAGGTAGCTCTCCGTATAGCACTCAAGGTCGCAGTCATAGAATGTGCCACCCCCACAGTCACTCCCCACATCGGAGTCGGCATCCGCATCCGCGTCGGAGTCGGAGTCGGAGTCAGCGTCGGAGTCGGAGTCCGCATCCGCGTCGGAGTCTGAATCTGAATCCGTGTCAGAATCGGAATCGGAATCAGCATCCACATCCGCATCCGCATCGGAGTCCGCGTCGGAGTCAGCGTCCGTTATTCCTCCGTCCGCATCCGAGTCGGAGTCCGCATCCGCATCCGCATCCGCATCCGCATCCGCATCCGCATCCGCATCCGCAT
>CAWVVG010000516.1:0-2618 GCA_963932775.1 uncultured bacterium | reverse complement strand
GTCGGCATCCGCGTCGGCATCCGCATCCGCATCGGCATCCATAGGGTCGTGCGCATGCCCAGTGTCATCGGTTTTGCTATTGCAACCAAGGACGAGCATTGAGAGAGTAAGTGGCAGAAGTTTAATGCTCATGGTTTCCTTTTCATCCTAATTGAAATTGAAAGTCATTTTCAATTAGGATGAAAAACGATTAACGTAAGGCGAAATGAACGGCAAAAACTTTGTGACTGACTGAGAAGCCAAATTTGGAATGTTGTTGCAACAACCAGACAAACTGGATGAGGTGAATTTTTGTCGCTGAGGGTATTATCGAGCGGTCATGTACGATCTACCCACAGTTGAACACGCACGAATCGGGCCTTTTGCGCTCATCGATATCGTTGGGCAGGCTGGAATGGGTGTCGTATGGCGGGGCATTCACCTCGAACAGAGGGTACCGGTCGCCATTAAGTTCCTGACCCAAGAAGGCGCGAGGGATCCTCTGTATCTGTCGTGTCTAAAGAATGAAGTGCGCAAGGTCGCTGCCCTCGACCACCCGGCGATCGTACGAGTGTTTGATCAAGGGTCCGTACCAGAAGGGCTCGGAGTGGACTCGCTCATCCCAGGGAGCCCATTTCTGGTGATGGAGTTCGCAGATGGCGGGACCCTCTCACGCCACTGTGGACGCCTCGTGTGGGACCAGGCGCACCGAGTCCTAATGCGCCTACTCGACGGGCTTGGGCACGCACACTCTCATGGAATGGTGCACCGGGACCTCAAGCCAGGAAATGTGTTGCTCCGCCGACAAACCGGGGGAGTTGTGCTGACGGACTTTGGCTTGGCCCGGGCTGGGGATACCGACGGTGGCGCCGTGCTCAATGCGGGCACGCCCAGGTACATGGCGCCAGAGCAGGTTGGTCAGCGAGGAAGCGAGATTGGTCCTTGGACCGATATGTATGCCTTGGGTTGTCTCGCGTGGAGCCTGCTCTGTGGGCGTCCTCCTTTTCATGCTCCCTCCATGGAGGAAGTGCTGCTCGCGCACGTTCACGATCCAGTGCCACAATTTGAGCCGAATACGCCCGTTCCGCCAGGGGTCGAGGAGTGGCTTACAAAGTTGCTTCATAAGTCTCCCCACCATCGTTTTGTGCGGGCGGCTGACGCGGCTCATGCGTTGGCTAAATTGGCACCAATCGATGAAGCAGACACCCTTCATATTGAGCCGGTGTTCTCCAGCAGTGATGATGTAACGAACGAGACCCCGAGCGTATCGTTTAGCCAGGGGTTCTCCCAGGGCTCGATGGAGGACACTCATATTATGGAGCCGCGGGTTCAGGGCGCATCGGCCTCATCTCCAGGGCCGTTGCTTCATATTGAGCGCTCGTTGTTGTGGGCAGATCGGGACGATGTCCCGCCCACTCCAGATAGTTGGAAAACGGACCATCCTCCGCGGGATGTTCAGCATCTGCTGGGGACAGGTCTCGGTATGTTCGGTCTCCGCTCGTTCCCCGTAATCGGTCGTGAGACCGAGCAGGATCAGCTGTGGGACATCCTCAAGCGGGTGAGAGAGGAGCAGTCCACCCGAGTGGTTGTGATTGAGGGTACTGCTGGCATGGGCAAGACCCACCTCGCACACTGGTTTTCTCGACGCAGCTATGAGGTCGGCGCCGCCATCGTGCTCCGTACCCAGTACCGAAGCGCAGACTCTGCTGACCCCTTGGTGGGGATGCTCCACTCCTTACTGGGCACCTTGGACCTCGGCCGCGCCCAGTGTAAGGACCGGATTGAGATGGCCCTTGGTGTACTCGGAAAGTACGATCAACAAGAAGTTGAAGCATTGCTCTCCGTCATGGGACCCTTCGCTGGAGAGCGCTACTCCGAAGACATCATGCAGGAGCGGAACGATGTCCGGCCCATGGTCATTCGTCGGCTTCTCAATCGGTTCAGTATGCTTCGCCCAATGATCGTCATCATCGATGATGCACACCTCGATGATGACGCTCGGCAGTTCGCAAATACTTTGCTCTCACCCACGAGCCGTGACCACCCAGTCTTGTGCATTCTGAACTTCAATAGGGGACTCCTTTCTTCGAAGTCTCGCGAAGATCTGAACATGTTCAAGGAGCATGATCGAGTGGACTCGATGGTGTTGGGGCCCTTGGCCACGGAGCATCGCTCCATATTGGTTCGCCGGATGCTGGGGCTTGCTCCGGTGCTGGCATCCCTCGTGGAGCGTCGCAGCGGTGGAAACCCCCAGTTTGCAGTTCAGCTTGTGGGCGACTGGATTCAAAAAGACATTCTCGTTCAAGGTGACGATGGGTTTCAACTTCGACCGGGAATCCAGCCGGAGTTTCCGGCCGACCTCCAAGCGGTGTGGGAGCGGCGCCTCGCTGCCGCGCTGCCGACCTACCGAGACACCCGCTCCCTGCAGATCGCGGCAGAGCTCGGGATGGACGTGGATGTCGAGGAATGGGAGGCGGCATGCAAAATATTGGGCGTTGAGGCAGACCGCGTACTCGTCAACGCAATGGTCGACGCCCATTTGTATGTGCCTCAGGCCCGTGGCAGGGGGTGGACGTTTGTACACTCATTGGTGCGAGAGTCCCTATGTCGACAGGCAGAATTTGAGGGTCGTCGGGCTG
>CAWVVG010000515.1:0-2620 GCA_963932775.1 uncultured bacterium | reverse complement strand
CGACAAATTGAAGACCCATGAACTGTACTGGGTCCACGGGCAGCTCGGCGATCCCCAAGGAATCTTCGAGAACATCCGATCCGCTCTTGAGACAGGGCCACACCACTGGATTGTCACCGGACACTCGCACCTTCCCGGCCGAGTCGAAGTCGCACCGGGACGGGTCTATGTCAACACAGGGTCGTGGACATTTCGCTCATCAAGCTATGCCCACTGGGATGGGAGCGATTTTCAAGTACGGGACTGGATGCGCGACAAGGTTCACACCGACCGCTGGTATCGACCCCTAATGGACCGCCGCTGGCGCCATATGGATCTGTTTGCCTGGTGGCGTGCCAACTATATGGGTTTGCTACGTTATCGTGTCGGTGAAGCTGGCAAGGTACCCAGCTTCCGGCGTGCTACCCATGACGTCATCGAACCCACAGGAGACTGAATGCGCGTCAACGGAGAAGCCTTCCGAACTGTGTGGATGGACGGAGGCGTCGTTCATATGATCGACCAACCACGGCTGCCCCATGCCTTCAAGATCGCCCAATTTGGCCACCACAGCCAGACCGCAGTCGCCATCACCACAATGGTCGTGCGGGGTGCGGGGGCAATCGGAGCCACCGGAGCCTACGGCATGGCTCAAGCTGCGCTTGAGGCCCCTGATGTGGGCTTTCACCAGTACATCCAAGACGCTGCCAACACCTTGTCCAACACGCGACCCACAGCACAGAACCTATTTTATGGCGTAGGTGCCGTACTCAAAGCCATCGAGGAATGTGGAGACAACATCGCTCAAGCAAAGCTCGCTGCCATCGCTGCCGCACAAGGCGTCGCTGATGACGATGCCGCCTGCTGTGAAGCCATCGGCAAGCACGGAGCGCCGCTTATCCCACACGGCGCTCGTATATCGACCCACTGCAATGCCGGGTGGCTGGCCTTTGTAGACTGGGGAAGTGCACTATCTCCCATTTATGTGGCCCATCGTAGTGGCAACCCGGTCCACGTGTTCGTGGATGAGACCAGACCAAGGAGTCAGGGCGCACGGCTGACAGCCTGGGAGCTGGGTTCCGAGGGTGTCCCCCACTCCATCATCGCCGACAACGCGACGGGCCATCTGATGCAGCGTGGCGAAATCGACATGGTCATCGTCGGGTCAGACCGGATCGCTGCCAACGGAGATGTTGCCAACAAGATCGGCACCTACTCCAGCGCCGTGGTCGCTCAAGCGCACGGCATTCCATTTTACGTCGCAGCGCCCACAACCACCATCGACCTTGGCTGCCCTACAGGCATGGACATTCCCATCGAGGAGCGAGGAGGCGAAGAAGTCAGCCATACTTGGGGATGGTCCGATGATGGACAATTCATGCGTGTCCGAACCACACCCGAACAGTCTGACATTCGGAATCCGGCTTTTGATGTGACCCCGGCCAGCTTGGTTGCAGGCATCATCACGGAGCGGGGTGTCGTTCCAGCCACAACTGCGGGAATCGCGTCGGTTGCCCGTCAGTCCTGAGGCTTCTTGAGTGGGACCGGCCGGCCATCTCGAATGACGACCGGTTCGTCTGTTGGTGCATCGCCCCAGCTGCGCAACATTTCACCGTCAGAGACCACCAATGCGTCGTTTGGTACCGACGTGCCATAGCCCAATTTGACTCCATGCCCGAGCCGGGCGCGATGCCCTATGGCGGCGCCAAGGAAGTGGTGCCCTGTGGACTCCAGTGCCGTTCCTGGACCGTCCACCTCAACCCGAATCGGTCTGCCAAAGCTCAAGTCAAGAATGCAGCTACCCCATGCAACGAAGGAATCCCGACCGAACACGCACACCTGAAATCCATCTCCGGCTGACACCATTGCACCCGGGTACAGCGTACAAAGATTCACATGCCCAAAGCGGCCCACCTGCGAACCTTGTCCAAGGACCGAACAGTTGACCACCGCATTGGAGTCGACCTTGACTCCATCTCTCAGCACGCTGCCTCGAATCACCGCATTGGGCCCAATGTCACACCCATCGCCGATCACGGAAAACTCCACGACGGCGGAAGGATGAATCTTGGTCTCCTTTCCGAATTCAGAGAGTCGGTTGGCTATTTTCCACCCATTCAGCGAACGGGTGGCCCAGACAAGCTTTAGCAATCGGATGAAGCGCCCGACCAATCCCGCTTGTTCCCAGTCCAAGCGGGCCTCCTCCATGCGGTTGATGAGCACCAACTGATTCACACGAACAATGTGGGACCAGTGCTCGATCTGATGGACCATGACCGGACCCACAGCGACAGGGTTCTCAATGGCATGGGACAAAGCGCTATGCCGTACCTCCAGCGCCATCTCATGCAGGTCCATGTCCACTTGAATGGGCGTAAGGCCGTCGAATGTGGGTGTCCCCGTGCGGATGGCCAGCTCATACAAGCCCGGTGCCTCCAGACTCTGCTGGGCACCGGTCCAGGCAGACCACCGGGGGTCCGACTCTTGTAGACGACCCTCGCCTGCGGCCTTCATCCGGCGTAGGGTCTCAGCGGTGAACCACGTCCTGTCCGAAAACAGAAGATATGCCTCTTGCTCCGGTGGCTGGTCCACCAGGTCGAAGCCTGCTGCAAGCAAGGCGTCGGTTTGCTCCTCCAACAAC
>CAWVVG010000514.1:0-2622 GCA_963932775.1 uncultured bacterium | reverse complement strand
CAAAAAAGAAAGGGCTTCGAGTGAGAGGCCCACACGGGCCCGGCCTCCAAAAACGACCGAGAAAACCAGTCAAAAGAGGGATGTAGCATCGCCGGCGAGGAAGCGGAAAATAGACCCTCGGAGGGCAATTCTCAATCGTTCGCCATCTCAGAGCGCTCCCGATCAGATGGAGACCCACCTCAAAGAGGCCCACGAGATTCTCTCAACGGTGAGCCCTGAATTCATTTTTCGAGTTCGAAAGGTTGAAGATTTAGATATGCGAATGGTGGAGCAGCGGTACCATAAGGCCGCGTCCCGGTATCACCCGGATCGATTCCGAGGTGCGACCCAGGGAGTGAAATCGCTCGCGGAGGGCTGCTTTACAGCGGTAGCGGACTCGTTTCATAAGTTGAAAGAAGAGGGCTATCTGGAGAACCTCAAGAACCGTCTCATCGAAAAGGAGACGGGGAAAAAGGTGGTGACTGACAAAACTCGGGCCAAGGCGACTGTGGACCACGCCAAAGC
The DNA here is from genome assembly GCA_963932775.1 of uncultured bacterium. Taxonomy (GTDB): domain Bacteria; phylum Myxococcota_A; class UBA796; order UBA796; family UBA796; genus UBA796. The sequence goes on along the minus strand of CAWVVG010000514.1, from coordinate 2,118 downwards.
GGACGTCCTGTTTAAACAGAAGCGGTATGAGGATGCCCACCGGTACGCCAAGCGAGCGGTCGAGAGTGACCCAGACAAGTGGCAGTACCAATTTCTGCAACTCCGCTGTGCGTATCGTGCGGGCATGATGAGCCTGACCGAAGTCGAGCCTGAGCTGCTACGGTTGCAGGGCATGAGGACTGAGGAGAAGGCAGAACACCTGTCCATCCTGGGTGAGATGTTTTTGAGGGAGGGTGACGAGACACGGGCATACAAACTGTTCCACCAATCGTTGTCCCTCGACTCACAGAATGTAGGTGCCAGTCGTCGAGTCCGCCTTCGCAGCCGTCGCGAGAAAGAAGACGAAAGCAAGTCCGGCGGCGGTTTGTTTGGGGGACTGTTCAAGGGGAGAAAGGGATAGCAAAACGACCACGGCGTCGCGCTGGGTTAGGGACCGGCTGCTCATGAGTTCTATTTTTGCCATCACTGCGCTGATCAGTCTTCTTTTTCCAGTGTTTGGGAAGGGGTATGCGCGTCGGCGTGGCATGGAACCGGGGTGGGTGAGGTACCGATTCTGGGTACCGGTCGGTGCATTTTGTTTACTGGTTAGCCTCATCGAGCTTGGCCTGACCACCGGTGCTTGGCCCATGGCCACCGTCCAGGGTGGGCTGCAGACTTTGGCCTTGTTGCTGGCCATCGCGTGGCAGGTACTTCGTCGCACAGAGCGCATGGAGGCCGCGGGGGTAATCCTCTTGGCCTTGGTGGGTATGCTCATTGCAACATCCCTCATTGAGCCCCCAAGTGCGGGCTCGGCAGGGGTTGAAAACAGCTTTGTTGCGATCCACCTGGCCCTCATTTTCTTGGGGCTCGTCGGGTACGCTGTGAGCTTCGCGTTGTCTTCGTTGTTCCTGGTTCAACGGCGCCGACTGAAGAACAAAATACTGGATGGCATTCAAGAGCTTCCAAGCCTTGAGACTTTGGACGGACTGAATTTTCGGACCCAGAGCCTGGGGTTTGTTGCCCTGACCTCGGGAATAGCCATGGGCTTTTTCCTTATCCTTGAGGTTGAACCGACACGTTCGCTGAATGGTCCCACCATCTGGGGTACCGGGGCAGTCTGGTTGTGGTACGCCATTGGCCTGCAGACTCGTCTTGTGGGCGGCTGGCGTGGCAAGACAGCTGCGGTCTTTGGTGTGGTTGGCTTCGTCGCTCTTGGGCTGATTGTTGGGCTCGCCGCTCTCTTTGTAGGAGGATGGCATGGTGTGTGATGATCGCTTGATCGCGGTCGGCATCAGCCATCGGACCGCGTCGGTCGAAGACCGAGAGGCCTTGGCGATGGCTCCCGACACGATTCCGGCTTTGCTTGGACGACTGCGGGACGATGGTTTCAGCAATGAGGCCGTTATTTTGTCCACATGCAACCGAACCGAGGTGTACACCGTCCCAGGTGAAAAGGGCGATGTCGGTCGCCTTGCTCGCTGGCTGGCGGAGTCAGGGGGCGTGACCGAGCGGGGCATTAGCGAGAAGATTTACCAAAAGCGCGACCAGGAAGCGCTGCGTCACATTTTTCGGGTCGCATCGAGCTTAGACTCGCTCGTGCTCGGAGAGCCTCAGATAGTCGGCCAGTTGAAGACGGCCTTCCGGATGGCCCGTGAATGCAACACCGCCGGCCCCATGCTCCATCGGGTGATGGACCAAGCGATGTTTGTGTCCAAGCGGGTTCGGTCTGAGACGGAGATTGCGAAAGAGGCAGTGAGCATCGGTCGGGCTGGAGTGGAGTTGGCCAGACAGGTCCTGGGCTCACTTAAAGGGCGGTCAGCGTTACTCATCGGTGCGGGAGGCCACGGGAAAATTGTGGCTCGTGCCTTGCTGGACTACGGCCTCACGGAACTTGTGGTCGCCAACCGTACTTTTGACCGTGCTGCAAAGCTGGCAGATGAGTTCAACTGTAGCGCAGTTCCATTGCAGGAGGTCGGCCGATATTTGGACCGGGTAGACATCGTTGTCGCTTGTACTGGGGCCGGTAAGATATTGATTTCGAAGGAAGAACTGACATCAGCGCAGGCTGGTCGGCGTGGACGTTCTCTTGTGATGGTCGACCTTTCGGTTCCCCGAAATATTGCACCCACGGTCAACGAG
>CAWVVG010000513.1:0-2654 GCA_963932775.1 uncultured bacterium | reverse complement strand
CCTACAAAGGCGCCATCATGTGCGACGACGAGGTCCTGGTCAACAGCTTCTCCCGAGCCCGTGATCTCGGCGCCATCGCCACCGTTCACGCGGAAAACGGCGAGCTGGTCTGGAAGCTGCAGCAAGAGATTTTTGATAAGGGCATCACCGGACCTGAAGGCCATCCACTCTCCAGACCTCCCGAGGTGGAGGGCGAGGCAGCCAACCGAGCGATTCGCATCGCTGAGGTCTTGGGTGTTCCCTTGTACTTGGTTCACACCAGCTGCATCGATGCCCTCGAGGCCGTCACCCGTGCCAAGTTAGAGGGCCAGCGGGTCTTCGCTGAGGTCCTGGCCCAGCACTTGATCATCGACGACAGTGTGTACAGAAACAAGGACTGGCGCTTCGCTGCACACCACGTGATGAGCCCGCCGTTTCGATCCAAAGAGCACCAGGCTGCGCTGTGGCGTGGGCTTCAGTCCGGCATGATCCAGACCACGGCGACGGACCATTGCTGCTTCTGTACGCCACAGAAAGAGGCGGGCCTCAACGACTTCCGCGCCATCCCGAACGGAACCAATGGCATTGAAGACCGCATGAGCGTGATCTGGGAGCACGGTGTGCGCACCGGCAAGCTCACCCCCAGCGAGTTCGTGGCCGTCACTTCTACCAACGCGGCGAAGATCTTCAACGTTCATCCCCGCAAGGGCATGATCGCCAAGGGATCCGATGCCGATGTGGTCATCTGGGACCCGAAGGCCTCTCGGACCATCAGCGCCAAGACCCACAACCAGAACATCGACTTCAGCATCTACGAGGGCATGACGGTTACCGGCATTCCAGCTGTGACCATCAGCCAAGGCAATGTGGTCTATGAGAACGGCGAACTGAAGACGGTTCGCGGTGCAGGCCGGTACATCAAGCGGCCTTGTTTTCCGAGCTACTGGCACAACCAAATGCTTCGGAACGAGGTTGCTGAGCCCACGAAGGTGGATCGGGGTTGAGCCACGGGGCACGAGTCATCGGCTTGTGGTTCGCGCTGTTGGGACTCGGCTGTGGCCACAAGGTCGCCGCCATGCCCAAAACCGGAGACCTTGCACCCAAGGAAGCGTGTATGACGACCCTTCACATCGAGTCGCACCGGTCACTGTTGGAAGAGGTACGCTCACTGGGCGTACCGGCCAGGGATTTCCCCAAGGACTTTCCTGCCCAGACACCCAAGGCCACGGAACATCGGCCCCTGAAAGCGGGAGGGGTCGGACCGGGAGGCGAGGCCCTCTTTTGGCTCGACGCTGAGGGCACTCCTTTTGTGGATGCCAGGGTGTTTGGGCCGCTCAAAGCGGTGTCGGTGCCCAGCCTCGATGCCGGGGTCACAGCCACAGTGGGGCAGGTCGTCGCTAAACCGATGCCCGCTTTAGCCGTGCTGGTTCGACAGCTCATCGAGACGGATGTGATTGGAACCTATGTCCATCTCGAGTCCAGCTTGTGCTTAAAGGACATCCCGGGTGGGGTCCACGTCACCGGGACCCACACCTATATGACCAACACCGAGAACATCGATCCCCTCGACTTCAAGGTCACCATCGACCCCACGGGGCTCATTGAAGTTTCTTCGGAGTAGTTCGGTTCCGCGCCACAGATGGAGACCCCTCGGAGGGTCCCTGACCGCATGGTCCAAGATCGATTAGGATTCCAGACAAACGCCCCTTTGAAGGAGGCCATCATGACGATGCCAGAGAATCCCGATGCCAACCTAATCAACGACGACATTCGTCCCACCACAGCCGAGGAACGTCACTGGTCGGTCATGAACATGGCGAGCTTGTGGGTTGGAATGGTGGTGTGTGTTCCGACCTATATGCTGGCTGCGGGCTTGATTCAGCAGGGGATGAATTGGTCTCAAGCCGTGGTCACCGTCATGCTTGGAAATGTCATCGTTCTCGCACCGATGATTCTAAACGGGCACCCTGGTACCAAGTATGGAGTGCCCTTCCCCGTCATGTCTCGTGCGGCCTTCGGGATCCATGGCGCCCACATTCCGAGCTTGCTTCGAGCGCTCGTGGCCTGTGGTTGGTTCGGTATTCAGACCTGGATTGGCGGAGCTGCCATCTATCAGTTGCTGGGCGTCATCAATGGAGGGCCGCTCGGTGGCGACCCCATCACCTTTTTAGGAATCAATGGAGCAGAGTTCCTGTGCTTCTTGGCTTTCTGGGCAATCCAAGTTGCCATTCTGTGGCGGGGTGTGGAGTCCATTCGTGTGCTGGAGACCTATGCTGCCCCCTTTCTAATCATCATGGGGCTGGCGCTATTGGGCTGGGCCTACGACAAAGCGGGCGGCTTTGGAAACATGCTCTCTGCGCCCAGCCAATTCGAAGTTGGCGGGGCCAAAGAGGGGCAGTTCTGGTCGGTTTTCTTCCCGTCTCTCACGGCGATGGTTGGCTTCTGGGCCACCCTGTCACTGAACATCCCAGACTTCACTCGGTATGCCAAGAGCCAGAGGGATCAAGTGTTGGGACAGGCCATTGGATTGCCGCTCACAATGACCCTCTTTGCCTTCATCGGGGTGGCAGTGACCAGCGCTACGACGGTCATCTACGGTGAGCCAATCTGGGATCCCACCGTACTTCTCGGTAAAATGGATGGCGGATTCACCGTGGTTATCAGTCTCTTTGCGC
>CAWVVG010000512.1:0-2659 GCA_963932775.1 uncultured bacterium | reverse complement strand
CATCCGCGTCGGCATCCGCGTCGGCATCCGCGTCGGCATCCGCGTCGGCATCCGCATCAGCGTCCGCATCCAATCCCGAGTCATCGGCGGACTTAACGTCGCCACAGGCAGCAATGAGGGTCACAAGAGAAAAAGAAAGCAAGAAGCTACGCATGTCGACTCCAATGGATTTTGACGGACCGAACGCGGCCCTTTGAACCGCCCATTGCTATTAGATGAGCCCGCATTAGGCCACAGCATTCACCCAAGCGTCACTCGAATCGCACAGTTGGGCTTCAGACGATATGTGTGTCACACCCCCGTAAATTCGAGATGAAGATGGGCCGCCAACCCCAAACTGAAACCCCCTCCCCGACTGCTCATACCGTCGCAGAGGGTGCCCTCAACCCCAGTGCTTGGGCCAGCCTCGTGCTCGCTCGTGCAAACCGAGGCGACACAGGGACTGTCACCGTCAACCGCGGGCCTACTGTGCGGACGTTTCGCTTCATTCGGGGTCGCCCTCTTTCGGCAACCAGTACCGATGCCACAGAGGACTTTACCGAAACCTTAGTCGCCAGCGGTGACTTAGAGCCCGCTCGATTGACCTGGATTCGCAAACACACCGGCGGGGATGAGTCCGAGGTTGAAGCGTTGATCGGCGCAGGCACGATATCGCGAGACACCGTTGACCGTCACCACGCCGTCCACGTTCAGCATCTAATCGCAGCGACCCTGGCGTGGCCCGACGGTGGGTTCAGCTGGACCCCCATGCCCGAGATCGAAGAACGCTTCGAGCGCACCCTTCTTCCAGCCATCTGCCCCATCGAGGGCTTGATTCGTGGAGTCATGGGCGGCTTCGACATCGGTGCCCTACACACATTCGTAGATGCCTCGGATGCTGGAGACTACCTTCCAGACCCTCGCATGACCGGTGGCAACCCCCCGCAATGGATTCCCAACGACCTCAAGGGCATCCACTCTGTGCTGGGCCAGAACCTGTCTCGGGTCGACATTGCCGCCAAGCTCCGCTGCGATCCAGACCGTCTCGCCGCGCTTCTGTGGCTGCTCACCGCCACCGGATGGGCCCACCGTGCCCACCCACCGGCGGCGCTCGTCCCGCTGGGCTCCGTTGCAACAATTCAAGCCGGTGAGCACAGCACAGCGCCGGTGACACCATCTGCGCCTGCACCCAGAGCCCGTTCAACGGCGCCTCCCAAGCCAGCCCCAACTTCCAAGGCCCCAACCCGTCCGGTTCCGGCCAAACCGGTGGTCCAAGCCAAGGCGGTTGTTCCAAGCGCACCGAGGCCCGCGCCGAAGCCCCCTCCGACGAAGGCACAGGCTCCGACCAACCCCGTCATCAGCTTGGCCGGGGCCAAAGCGGCGATCAACGAGGGCGACTTTGATTCCGCGTATGCCACGCTCAGCAAAATCCGGAAGGATTTACCAAGCTGCCCCGACACCTTGGCCTCCCTCGGATGGAGCGCCTGGCGCACCGGAAACCTCGGCACAAATGCGTACGACGGCCCGGAAGACTACCTGCTTTTAGCCCTCACTTTTGATGCTGATCACCCGCTCGCCCTCGAGTACTACGCTCGCATTGCCATCGACAAAGGTGAGTTCGAGAGTGCACGCAACCGCTTGTTGCAGGTGCTGAGGACCACTCCCGATTCAATCTGGGCCAAAGAAGCCCTCGATGAGATCACACCGAAGGGTGGCAACAAGGGTGGAATTCGACTCTGGCCGAAGAGACTGTCATGAGCACCCCAAGCGATCGACTGGTTCATGTCGTAGACCCCGACCCATCGACAGCCAACTGGATTCAGTCGCACCTGGCGGACACCGATGTCGAGGTGGAGCAATTCTCGAGTGAAGAAATCTATGGCAATAGCCAACCCGTGCCCTGGCTGCTCATCGCCAATGGCGACACTGCCGGTGGGCGCCGACTGTGCGACAGGCTGAAGCAGTCCGAGGCACCGCCCCTCGGTGGAGTTGTGCTGACGTCCAGCTCTGTGGCTCTTCCAGAACTCCTCGATCACGGTTTCTTGAGCACGGCGGCCGACCTCTACGTACGCCAGCCATTGGCCAACAGCCGCTTCACCCATCACCTACAGGCATTGCTCGAGTCTCGCATGGCGGAACGCATCGCCAAGAGGGAGGGAGAACTGGCAGTGCGGGAGACCGAGGCTGCACTTCAGCTCGCCAATGCCGAGGCGGAGCGCGATGCCGCTCGAAGTATGGTCGAGCGCGCCGAAGAACAAATGGCCGACGCCAAGCGAATGGTCGAAACCGCCCAGAGCGAAAAGGACGAAGCTTTGCTCGCTCAGGCAGCTGCGGAGGCATGCCAGGCGGAGGCGGAGCTAGCCCAGGAGTCGGCTGAGACAGCCAGAGACGACTCGGACCTATCCAGAGAGGCGGCTGTGGCCGACCGAGATGCTGCGCGGCAAAGGATGAACGATGCGCGCGAGGCGGAGAAAGCGGCCGTACAGGCCCACGAGATCGCCGAGAGGATTCGCGACGACGCGATGGCCACCCAGGCAGAGGCAGAGGCCCAACGGGATGCTGCCAGCCAAGCCCAGGAATTGGCCGTGCGGGAACAGCACAATGCGCTTGAGGCCCAACGTGGCGCGGAAGCGCTGCAAGCCCAAGCGGAGATGGACCGTGAAGACGCGCTAACAAGCCA
>CAWVVG010000511.1:0-2664 GCA_963932775.1 uncultured bacterium | reverse complement strand
TGGGTCGTCAATGCCCACACGAAGCCACCCAGCCCTGGGGATCTTTTTCAGGGCAAGCATCTCATCGAACAAGTTGCTCATTGTGCAACCACCTGTGCCCGCTCATCGGGCCACCGCATGCTCAGAAGAACAGGTTCTTGGTGCTGTCTATTTACGAAATCATCTTGGCAGTGGATGCCCGACCAGCCTTCAGAGATCATGGCCTGGGCAACTGCGCTGCTGAGTTTACTGCCGGGTCCGGGGAGGATCACGACGTCGGGACCCAGGGTTCTCAGTGCCGTCCGAAGGCAGAGGCTCAGGTCATAGGTGTCGGTCACCTGTGGACCCAGGGTGTAGTCGCGTAAGAATGCGGGATTGGCGGAGTGCGGGGTGTGCACCCGGCCGCGCCCATCGATGAGCGGCACCCGAGGAGCCCGCCAGTCCAGTTCGAACAAGTCCGTGGTTGCTTGGGCGGCAGTACTCGCCATCAGCGGCGTGTGGAAGGCCGAATGCATCGGAATTCGATACGGTTCTTGGGTCTGTCCAAGCTTCAGCGCCTTGAGCCGACCTTCGGCCAAGTCTAAAGCCGTGGTTGTTCCGCCTAGGACCGCGTGTCCGCCGAGGTGAATGGACCAGAACAGGTCCGGTGTGTCCTCGACAATTCCTTCGACAGCTTGGGCTACGCGTGGGTCGAGTCGCCATTGCTCATCAACCAACGGGACCATGATCTGACCGCCGATAATGTTGTCTGCTTGGTACTGCCCCATGGCTTCTACCAACAGGGCGCAGTGGTTCATCGGCAGTGCTCCGGCGTAGCCGAGCGCGGTGTACCACCCCATGGAGTTCCCAACGACTCCGACGACTTGGATGGTGGATGGGTCCAGCTGGTCCAAATCTGCAAGGCTCACTCCGGCGGTAAGCGCTGAGGCGTGCTCGCCCATAAGATGGAAGGTGCTGGAATACTCCGCGGCCCCATCGATCTCCCGAACTGTAGGGCGGTCCAACTCCCGTCTCATTGCCTCAAAGACATCAAGCGCAGGGGACTGAACTCCCTTGAGCTTGCCGAGGGAGTCGCGGCCGTAGGAGCCGCGGCCTGGGCAGAGGACGAGAGCGCGCTTCATGGGTTCACCATCGCTCTAGCGGACTGTTCGATGTCCTGTTCATTCACCAACACCAAGTCTGCCGCCGAGCCAATGGGTATGTAAGTGTCGAGCCCCGTGACCCGCTGCATCTGGACCTCAGGGCAGTGCTCTACAAGCGCTGTGATAATGCCTTCAGCCATCCCACCGGTCCGTCGGCACTCGTCCACCACCAGGACCTTGCCTGTTGCTTTGGCCTCGCGGACTATGTCTTCGACTGGCAGTGGGTTGAGCCACCGAAGGTCTACCGTGCGACACCGTATACCGTCTTCCTCCAAGCGCTTGGCAACTCTGAGGCTCATCCAGTGTCCATTTCCGTAGCTCACGATGGTGAGGTCATCGCCATCGCCCCAAGTCTTCGCGGAGCCCACAGGGACCGCAAAGTCCTTTGGCGGGTAGGGGAAGGACCAGAGCCCATCCCTTTCATCGTGTAAGTCCTTGGTCATGTACAAGGCGATCGGCTCCACAAAGGCGGTGACCCGCCCATTAACCTTGGCGGCGGCGGTGACGGTACGAAGCATTCCGACCGCATCCTCACCATTGCTTGGGCAGGCGAGAATGAGGCCTGGTATCTCCCGAAGCGATCCGAGGGAGTTGTCGTTGTGAAAGTGCCCCCCAAAGCCCTTCTGATAGGCCAATCCCGCAATTCGCACGACCATGGGGTTGGAGAATTGCCCATTGGAGAAGAACTGCTGGGAGCAGGCCTCCCCACGGAGCTGATCGATCGCGTTGTGTAGATAGGCCAGGTATTGGATTTCTGGTATGGGCAACATTCCCATCTGTGCGGCGCCCAGCGCCAGTCCCAGGATGGATGTCTCGTCAAGCAAGGTGTTGAATACTCGGCCCACCCCAGCATGCTCTTGGAGCCCTGCAGTGACGTGGTAAACTCCACCCTTGCGGGCCACATCCTCACCAAAAATACAGGCCTCAGGGTACTTGCTCAGAATCTCCTTCAAGCACCGGTTTAGCTGAACAGCCATGTGCCGAGGTCGGTGTGAAGCCACCGGCTCATCATTGGTGGGTCCCGATGTCGCTTCGGCCCAAACATCGGAGGGATCGAGGGGAGCCAGGGGGGCCAGAACCTCCGCCGCGGTGGTGAGCTTGGGTCGCAACACCGCTTCTCGGGCGAGTGCATCGGTGGTTTGGCGGGCCTGCTCATACAGGTCTGCTACCTGCGCCACACTGAGCCAGCCGCCCTGGACAAGCAATGCGGCGGTTGTGATGAGTGGGTCCTTGGATTCAGTGGACACGATCTCGTCGGTCGACCGGTACAGCTGCTCCACATCCGACCCCGCGTGCCCCAGCATGCGCACTAGCTTTAGGTGTAGGAATGCGGGCTTTCGATTCTGCCTGGCGTATTCCACAGCATCAAAGGCGGCCTCATAAGCCGCCACAATGTCGAGCCCGTCTGAACCAAAATAGGAGATCCATGGGTCCGCCTGGAATCGATCTTCGACCCACCTTCGTGGCGTTCGAACGCTGATGCCAAGGCCGTTGTCCTCGCATACAAAGACGATGGGGCAGGGCAGGCTCTGGTGGGTGATCA
>CAWVVG010000510.1:0-2673 GCA_963932775.1 uncultured bacterium | reverse complement strand
GAGCTGCGAAGGCTGCATGCGAGCCTGCTGGATCGATACCTCCCACATGTTCCGAACCCTCGCCGGCTTTGTTGAAACCGCTCAACTCACCCTGAGGCCACGACCATCCAAGGTAGCGACCCTCGAGGAGATGCGAGGCTGGGCACGCCGCGAAGGTGCCCCAATCATTCCCGCAACTGCTTCAAGCTAGTCGCACGCGTGCGCTCGAGGGAGCGAGACGCTACGCTTACCCGACTTGACAAGCCAAGGGAAAACCGCTGTGCTGACCCACGTGAGTGCCATCTATCGCCGAGAGTTGTCGAGCTACTTCGACTCCCCGCTGGCGTACATCCTCATTCCAGTCTTTTTGGGCCTGGTAGGTGGCTTTTCGCTGTACTTCCAGGACCTTCTGGGTGGTGGAATTGCAACCATGCGGCCGGTGTTTTTCTGGGCCAGCGTCTTCATGATGTTGCTCATTCCCGCCGTCACCATGCGCGTCTTTGCTGAGGAACACCGCACCGGAAGCATCGAACTGTTGGTCACCCTGCCTGTGAGCGAGAGCGCCATCGTGCTCGGCAAGTTCTTGGCGGCCTTCACATTGGTCAGCGTGGCCACCACTCTGACCCTGACCTACCCCATCACATTGATGATGCTGTCGAGCGTAGATCTCGGGCCCATCGTGGGTGGTTACATCGGACTTATCGGCTTGAGCGCAACGTTCACCGCCATTGGTACAGCAGCAAGTGTAGGCACCAAGAACCAGATCGTGGCCTTCTTGCTCACCATCTGCATCTCCACCATTCCCTTTGCGAGTGGGTTCGCGCTGACACAAGTGCCTGCATCCATTCTACCCCTCGTTCAGTTCCTTTCCTTTGAGGCCCACTTCAACAACCTTGCACGGGGCGTCATCGATAGCCGCGATCTCATCTTTTACGGCTCTGCGGTCGCCCTCTTTCTGCACCTTGCTGTGTTCGGCCTGGAGCGGAGGCGACTCCTATGAGAAGCGTACGCGACCATCTGCTGTTCAATGCCCGCCTGCAGGTGTTGCTCGTCGTGCTCTGCATCGCCGCAATCAATGTGTGGTCGAGTCACCGGTTTTTCCGAATTGACCTGACTCAAAACAATATCCACAGCCTGACCCCAGCCACCCGGGCACTGGTAAACGGCCTGGACAAGCCCCTGATTGTGAAGGTGTACTTCACCAGCGGACTGCAGGCCCCTTACAACAACCATGAACAAACGGTCGTAGACACCCTCGGTGAGCTGGCGGCCTACAGCAATGGCCGACTCCGCGTAGAACTCATCGACCCCACCGGGATTCCTGAATCCATCGCTTCAGCTCGACAATTTGGCATCGAGCCCATCGACTACCGCTATCGAACCGACAGCGTCAGTGAGCTCCGAAAGGTGATGATGGGTGTGGCCCTAATCTACGGCGATCGGCAGGCTGCTCTGCCCGCGGTCACCCAGCTCGAGACCCTCGAGTATGACCTCGCCAAAGCCATCAAGGCATTGACTTCAGATGAGCCTCGCAAGGTCATTGGGTACACAACCGCCAACGGTGAGCCCAACCTCGGCGCATCCCGCGGCCCGCTGCAAACCCTTGGGAACAACCTGGCTGAGCGATACTCCTATGTTCCGGTGACCCTCGGCGGGGCCACGGGAGTCCCCGATGACATCGATGCACTTTGGGTGGTTGGGCCCCAACAAAAACTATCCGACCGAGCGATCTACCATCTCGACCAGTTTCTGATGCGGGGAGGCAGCCTGGGTCTGTTCATCTCCAATGTTCGCGGTGACATGAAGACCGGAAAACCTCGGAACGTGCAGCACGGACTCGACGAATGGATAGAACAAATGGGCGTACGGGTCAACCGCGACACCATCATCGATCGAAAGCAAAACGGTGTGGTGCGTATGCCCGTTCGGCAGGGCCGCTATGTTCTCCAAATGCCCGTCAACTTTGCCCTCATTCCTCGAGTGTCAGACCTGGCGAACGACCACCCAATTATCGGGCCACAACACACGCTCCTGTTCCCCTATGCGAGCTCCATCGACGTATTGCCATCCAATGAGACGAGCACAACCATATTGGCGAGAGCATCGGACTCGGCCACCCGGATGGTCGATATTCCCACTGTCGCACCCAACGCGTTCGTAAACGAATTCCAAGGTGAGGAAGCCGGCGGAGCCTGGCCCATGTTGGTGGCGGTGGTCGGCACATTCAACAGCCACTTTGCCGATAAGGGCATCCCAGTACCCGATAGACCCGGCATCGACACATCGGAAGATGACCCCGCAGCCCATCGCCGAGAGAGTAATCCCGCCCGCCTCATAGTCAGCGGTTCGTCCGACTTTGTGGCCAATAATGTTCCGTTAATGATCAACCTGGCTGACTGGATGGTGCAGGACAATTCCCTCATCGCCATCCGCTCAAAGAATGTGGCTCCGCCGCCCCTCAAGCCCCTGTCCGATGACCAATCCACCATCATTCGACTGGTCAATATGTTTGGTGGGGCACTGCTGATTCTAATGTTTGGACTCGCTCGCCGTGCCTTCCGACGTCCAGCCCCAAAAATACGGACCCCATCAGCAAAGGTCATGGACATGGTCGACAAGCGACAGCGTCGCCCCTTCGAAGGCGACCAAAAGCCCGACTTTCTCCAGCCAGCAGCGGTGAAGCCTGAGCCTGAG
>CAWVVG010000509.1:0-2675 GCA_963932775.1 uncultured bacterium | reverse complement strand
GCTTCACGAGCTCTGCAGTGAGCGTGGTCACGATCTGGTCGGGTGGCGTGTCGAAAACCGACTCCGCATGAGCGGGCGAGGGCAGGGTCAAACCTGTGGTGATCAAGCCCAGCAAGATGAGCAAGATGAGCAAGACTCTGCAAGACATGGTGTGCTCTCGTGTATGGAATGGAAGGATGCTCATATAACCGTACTTCAAAAACCTTTATTCCAGCATCGGGCCAAGAGATGGACCGATGCTTCGAACTGCAAACGTCGCCGAAACAAAGCGACTCGCGCAGCGGGAGCCATTCCCTAATGTTCCGTTCAACTTAAGTTCAAAGGCCATTTTCCGATCAAGGTCCGTATTCCTACGAAGGACGGCACCCTTGGCTTCAATCTTACTGTCTTTTCCTGAACTACCGGATGTAAAGGTAATCGACTTTGGTGCGAGTCCGATCGATGGCGACCCACCCTACCAAGCCCTCCGTGCAGCCAATAAAATGGACTTGGTCGCATTTGAACCCGATGACACGCAGTTCGCAGCACTTCAGGCTCTGAATCTTCCAAGAACCACGGCGGTAAAGGCTGCGATAGGAGACGGCACGGAGGGCATCCTCAGAGTCTGCAAGAGCCCAGGCATGACCTCCTTGCTGGAGCCCGACCAAGACGTGCTCGCACATTTTCACGGCTTTGCTGAGTGGGGAACGGTTCTCTCACGACAACCAATGATGACCCGACGGCTGGATGATATCGCTGAGGTAGCCGGAGCCCATTACCTCAAGCTGGATGTCCAGGGAGGGGAATTACCAATTCTCCAGCACGGCTCAAAGACCCTCAAAGACTGCCTGGTCGTGCACACTGAGGTCCAGTTTGTGCCGTTCTACAAGGACCAGCCGCTGTTTGCTGAGCTTGACCAAGCCCTGCGAGCCGCAGGCTTCTGGCTGCACCGCTTCCTTCCCATTCACTCGCGAATATTTAAGCCCCTGATGGTCAACAACGACATCTATGCCGGGATGTCGCAGGACCTCTGGACAGATGCGGTGTACGTACGTCGATTCACCGACTTTCCAGCCTTAGCGGTCGATGCACTTCAGCGGATAGCGCTGATCGCCCATGACCTATACGGCTCATACGATCTTGCATCCCTGGCACTGCTCGAGCTCGACAAACGAGACGGGGGCGACCGGCAGCCTCGATACCTCAGGGCGCTCGTCGCAAACCCCTAAGACTCAGTCCCGACGCTTCACAACCCGACAAAGCAGCACGGGCCCAATGGGGCCATTCACCATCGGCGCAGGACTGCGCGGCGAGAGAGTCACCGTCAACATCGCACGCCGATTCTCCAAGCGACACATCCCATCGAGCCACATCTCCATGAAGACACGAGAGGCGTCCCAGTGTGATGAAAGCCAACTAGCAGCAGATGTACATGAACCGGTAGCGGTCATCGAAGTCCGGACCGTCCGTGACCATGACCAGCTGAGGAGTGTAGATGCTGGGACAGCCGCAGTCCTCCGTATGCAGGTTCACAGAGAAGCAGGCGCCATCGGAAGACTCAACGGGGGCCGCATTCTCCAGTCGAGCCCATGGGGCCAATCTCGCCGTCCACACCTGGCCAACCTCTGGGTCCCGTTCCGCCACGAGGACCCCGTCGGCCACCCGCTAAGCGTCGCCCGTCCAGCGGCCGCGGCCTGCATCCTCTCTGACTCCGATATGCGGCAATGGGATGCGTGGTTCATTGTTGGCGGTGGAAAGGTTCCGTGCGCCAACTCAGCCGGATACGGACCATTGGGCCTGGTTTTGCAGTGAAGCTGACCCGGGGTTTGGAGGGACACATGGAACGGATCATCCTGAGCCACGGCCCCCTCGCCTTCACTGCCTATGCGACCGGCCCGAAAGACGGACCCGTGGCGCTCTTGCTCCATGGATTTCCAGACAATCCCCACACCTTTGATGCCCAACTGAGTGCCCTCGGCAGTGCAGGCTACCGCGCCATTGCGCCCACCTTGCGGGGCTACGAGTCATCCTCTCAGCCTGCCGATGGGGACTACCGAATCGGCACCATGGCTCGGGATGTACTGGCCTGGATCGATGACCTGGGTGCGGACAAAGTGCACCTGATTGGCCACGACTGGGGAGCGGCCATCACCTATGTTGCAGGAGCGCTCGCACCGGACCGGTTTCACTCTCTGACCACCCTGGCGGTCCCCCACTTGCCACGGCTGAAGAATGCCATTTGGGTGGCTCCAGCCCAAATTTTGAACACCTGGTACATGCGGTTTTTTCAGCTGCCGTGGATCTCAGATTGGGCGATCGAACGGAATGATTGGGCGATGCTGAAGTGGTTGTCGGCCATCTGGTCGCCCGGTTTCTCCTTGCCCGAGGAGCAATGGAGCAACCGCCGCGAGACATTTGAGACCCCCGGCGTCAAGCAAGCGAT
Source organism: uncultured bacterium (assembly GCA_963932775.1). Taxonomy (GTDB): domain Bacteria; phylum Myxococcota_A; class UBA796; order UBA796; family UBA796; genus UBA796. The sequence goes on along the minus strand of CAWVVG010000509.1, from coordinate 253 downwards.
GCTGGCCTACTACCGACAGAACGCCTCTGTGGGTGTGTTGTTGGGATTGTTCTCGTCGGAAGCCTTTGGTCTGACCACAGTCCCCGTTCGCACCCTGGCCATATCGGGGGTCGACGATGGCTGTATGGACACCCGGATGTACGAAAAACTGTTCTTCGAAGAAGACTTTCCGGCCGGGTTTCGGATTCTGAGAATCGAGTCAGCGGGCCATTTTATGCACCTGGATGCACCGCAGGTCGTCAATGATGCTTTG
>CAWVVG010000508.1:0-2679 GCA_963932775.1 uncultured bacterium | reverse complement strand
ACCGAGCTCCATGAGGTGATCGACCGCGGAGAACTCACTGCGCTGGTATTGACCGCAACCGACGTGAACTCCGGACAAGTGGTCCAATTTATCGATGGAAACCTAGACCCCACCTACCTAGAAACACACGAGGGCATCCGTCGAATACACACACGGATCGACCACAAGCACGTCCTGGCATCGTGTGCGATCCCCTTTCTATTTCCCCCGGTAAACATCGATGGTCACCCGATGGTGGATGGCTCATTGCGCCAAAACACTCCCATCAGTCCGGCGCTTCGAATGGGTGCGGAACACGTGTTGGTCATCGGCACACGGTTCCCACAGTCCCGACCATCCCCAGCCCCAATAACGGAAAGCACCCTACCCTCGACTCCAGCGCTTCTCGGAAAGGCCCTCAATGCACTGCTACTGGACCCATTGCATCAAGACATGGCCCGGATTGCCCTCATCAACAGCATTCTGAATGCTGGAACGACCGAGTATGGGCCGGACTTTGTGGCCAATATCAATCGCCACCTAAAAGGAACCCTCTCTCGACGCCTCCGCCCAATCAACACCTTGTGCATTCATCCATCCGAGGACCTGGCCAAGATTGCCAGTGACGTCTGGGACCCAAAGGCCATCCAGGCGACCCGGGGAACCCGCTTCATGCTCTCCACCATCGCGGGCGAATCCGACGAATCGGACTTGCTCTCCTACATGCTGTTCGACAGCTCTTACACCGCCGTCATCGAAGACCTCGGATACAACGACGCCCGGTCAAGGGAGACCGAGATCATAGAGTTCTTAGAGCGAGTTCACGGCAGCTGATTGGTGATGTTCATCACGTGGAGTTGACGCCAATCTGATCCTGCATTTGGAAGTGCCGTAAAGGCCAAGTAGGCCTGACCACCGACCTGAATGAGCGCTGGCTCTCCAGCGGCTACCAGTCCGGAGTTGATGCGGATCGTGCGAGAACCATCGACCTTGGTGAGGAAAATCTTGTGAGACTGTTCTGGGTCTGCCACCCCGTAAACAACCCACTGTCCGTCATCTGAGAGGGCCGGTTGTGCACGCAAGGGAAGCCGGATGTTGCGGCCGATGACTTTCTTGCTGCCGACAGTGCTCGATGTCACGATGTCCCAACGATTATCGCCTTGCTCGTTGGAGAAAAAGACGATGGTGTCGCCTGAAAAGACAGGACGAGTCTGGTCACCGCTGCCACCGACCCAAGGGCGAGACGAGGTGCCTTCCATGACAAACAGATCCTCTCCCCCGCGATTCTTCCTCGAATAAGCCAGACGTTGACCGTCGCTATGGAAAGCCGGAGCCATCTCTGAGAATGGGCTGGTCAGGATCCGGTTCACACTGTTGGTGCCCCGATCCCAGACGTAGATGTCACCGGAACCGGTCACATCGGAAACAAAGCTCACCCGACGCCCATCCGGGGAAATTCCAGGCCAGGACAGGTCACCCTTGATCTGACTATTGGAAATGAGTTCACTCGCACCCTGGGTTCCCGGCGACAGCAAGAACAAGCGTGTCGTTCCCCCTGCATTGCTGCCTTCAAAAATCAGCGCACCTTGGGGATGCCAGACCGCAGCGCCAGCCACAGTGCCACCACTGGAGAACGACGATTGTGCTCCGGGCAGCTGAGCCTTTGAGGGGGCCGCCTTGGGCGCCCCGCTCATCATCTCCACGACGTACAGGTCGTTCTTACCCTCGTAGTCATTGACCTCGAAGGCGAGCCAACGCCCGTCCGGCGACCAGGTTGGGTTGAACACGTGGCCATTGGCGCTGTGTCGTACTTCCGCACCATTGGCGGTTCCCATATGCAAGCACAGGCCAAGAATTCCAGCAAAAAACAATCTCATTGATCACCCTCCTGGCCCATTGGCCCCACGGTAAACCCGAGAGAGCCAAACGAATACCAGCGTTCCATATCTGTTAACGCCCCTCCGTGGAGCGAGACCGCCCCACGCAAGCGCCCAAGTTCCATCACTGAGTACGCCGCAGTCAGCGCTCCGCCGCCCGCACGTACCGTTCCATCGAGGCGACTGTACCGAAGCGTTTGAGTCCCGGCACCTGCCATTTCGGTGCATTGCGGTGTTGAGGCCCTATCGATGCAGTCTTGGCTGACACCGGTCACGGCACCCTTTCCAAAGCCATACATCGGACCCGTTGCCAACCACAGCGGACCCACATTCGTGGTCACTGCCAGCCAGCCCACACCCAGGTGCATTTGGTCTCTTTGGAGATCAAACCGAGCCACTTCTTCCAGGCTACCCGTCTCGTCGCCCGGCCTGCCAGTCAGTCCTTGATACCCCACCTGGGTCAGCACACCGAGACTTGAGCCCACGCCCATCTCCCAGCCCGCCACGAATCTGCCACCGGCCCCTCCAAATGCACCAGGAACCCCGCCAGCACCGGAGTCAGCACCTTGTGTCCAGCCTGCACCCAGCTCCACTCGGGGACCCATATAGGTGAAGCGAAATGGCTCTTTCTCTCCCTTGGACCGCTTGGTCACCTCTCCACCACCCCGCTTGTCCAGGTTGAGGACAATGGTGTCGCCACCTGCCACCACATTGAATGTGTGAGGCCCAAAGGTGTATTCCCCACCCGGCAGCAGTCCGTCGTAGATCAGACCGTCCCGGATACGCTGTTGAGCCATGCCGATAGTGGAGCGCTGATCTGGCT
>CAWVVG010000507.1:0-2686 GCA_963932775.1 uncultured bacterium | reverse complement strand
GTGGTCGGACTGGCTATGAGAAGGCAGGCTGACAAATGATTCGCATTAACCTGCTTCCGGTACGCCATTCTCGGCGCCAAGAGGCCGTCAAGAACGAGATGCTCGTTTCTGCACTCGGCTTGGGCGTAATCTGCCTGGCAATGGGCGGAATGTATGCTGTGGTCGCGGGGGACTTGGCCGAAGCCCGTTCTCAGAACAAGGTGCTTCAGACTCAGATTGACGCGACTCGTCAGATTGTTGCCGAGGTCGACCAGCAGGAGAAGATGAGCAAGGACCTGCACACCAAGCTTCGGGTGATCAAGGGCCTCAAGGCCAACCGAGTTGGGCCGGTTCACATGCTCGATGAGCTGAGCCAAGCGACGCCAGAGAAACTGCAACTCACCACCGTTGAAGAAATAGGTGGGAAGGTAGCTGTGACAGGCGTGGCCGTCACCAACGAGGTGATCTCGGACTTTTTGGGGAACCTCGAGGAGTCAGAATATTTTTCCGAGGTATACCTGAACGCCATTGATCAAACCGAATCGGTTGGCGTCAAGCTTAAGGAGTTTTCAATCTCCGCTAAGCTTACGGTTCCCGGGCTCCAAGAGGACGACGAAGCAGCCGAAGAAGAGGGCGAGGAAAAGAAAGGTAAACGGGGCAAGCAGGGCAAAGCAGGAAAGCAGTAGACAGTGCAACCATCACCCATCATAGAAACACTCGCCAAGAAGCCAAGAGGGCAGCGCATATTGCTGTACCTGATGGTGTGGCTGTTTGTGGGTGCAGGATTCTTCTTCCTGATGTATTTTCCGGCCATGTCCGAGGTCAGTTCACTCAAGAACAACCGCGAGTCTCTCAAACGCCAGAAGGCTCAAGTTGAAGCCCGGGTTGCGAACAAAGAGAGCTTTGACAAAGAACTCGATCGACTCACGAAAGAGCTTGTGTTGGCTCTGACCGAGCTGCCGCCTGCGCGAGAGATCCCTGGATTGCTCAAGGGCATCAGCCAGATGGCCAAGAAAGTGGGTCTCGAAGTTCGACGATTCACGCCCTTGCCAGAAGAACGGCGTGAGTATGTCGCCGAGGTTCCTGTGGAGCTCGAGGTCGAGGGCAGCTACCACGAAGTAGCGATGTTCTTCGACAGGCTCTCCAAGATGAACCGCGTCGTTTATGTGCAAGACATCGAAATGGGACGCGCTGTAGAGCGTGGCGGAAAGGTCAGCCTCACGGTTTCTGGGAAGGCTGTGACCTTCCGGTTCCTTGATAAGGATGAATTGGCCCAAGGAAGCAAGGTCAAGGGCCGGGACAGTAAGAAAGGCCGCGCCGGCGCACGGAGGGGTAAATGATGCGCGTTGCATCTATGCTGACCTTCGGTCTGCTCATGCTCTCTGGGTGTGAGATGCTCGGTATGGGTGACGGCGGTGGCACTGGAAAGGCTACCCAAAAGGTCAAGTCCAAGGTGAAAGCCGGTCTGAAAGAAGCAGTCGAAGGCGAGCGCCCGGCGAGTCGCTTGGACCGCGCCATCGCTGGCCAGGCCGACTACATCTACAATCCCATCGGAAAGCGCGATCCGTTCCGGGCATTTTTGGCTGGTGGTGGCCGTGGGGCGGGCGAAGACGACACGCCTCGCACGCCGCTGCAGCGTTTTGAGATTGATGAGTACCGTTTGGTAGGAATAATCTGGGGAATAGACCGGCCAAGAGCCTTGGTTGAAGACCCGGAAAAAGTGGGCCACGTCATGGAAATCGGGACCTACATTGGAAAGAATTGGGGCAAGGTCACCCAGATCACCAGCTCAGAGGTGGTGGTGACGGAGGAGTACCAGACCATGGACGGTGAGTTGGTAGTGAATCCGATTCGGATGTCTTTGCCCGTGGATGGGGACGCCCTACGATGACCCCAGAAAGATTTGGATCCCGAGGAGGGATGGCATGAGTAGCATCAGTCGAACCATTCGCAATTTTGCCGTAACGACCGCGCTGGTCTTTTCACTGGCCGCCGTGCCATGTGTCGCTGGCGACGCCTTGGCTTCAGAAGTCGAGGGTGTGGAAATTGTTCCAGGTGAGGACACTCGTGTGTTCATCCTCTTGACCGAAGGCTCCGATGGCGCCGCAGTAAGCACGTTTACAATGGGCGATCCCGAGCGCATCGTGGTCGACATCGCGGATGTGCGCGCTGTCGAAGGACTGAACGAATTGTCCGGTGACGGTGGTTTGGTAGATGAGGTCTTGGTTTCCACCATTGAGGATGAGGCCGGTGTCGTCACACGGGTCGAGATTTTCCTGAGCAAGGCTACGGAGCACACGTTCAGCGTGGAGTCTGGCCGCGTCAGCATCTCTATCGACGGCGGTGAGGCTGAGGTGGAAGGTCTGGCGGAGGCCGAGGACCCCATGGGCGATGCCCTTGAGCCAACAAACGATGAATTTGAAGACCGAATTGAACGCTCTGATCGGCAGCGTTCAGGCCCTGATTCACTCCTTACAGGACCGACCCTGACCTCGCTGGACTTTGAGTACGGGCAAGAGTTCAATACGGTCGTGATCGGTGCAATGGACATTGGGGATGTGCTTGATTCACAGCCCAATCCCAAGACTGTGCTGGTGGACATTCCCGGCGCATATGTGCCCAAGAGTCTTCGCCGGGTACTCGATACCGGTGACTTCGTTTCGCCCGTGCGCATGGTTCGGGCCTACGCCACATCCAAGGGTGCTCG
>CAWVVG010000506.1:0-2690 GCA_963932775.1 uncultured bacterium | reverse complement strand
GGGGACAACGAAACCGACCCGACCACTTCGACCCCATACCCGCGCTACTGGCAGCCCAGGCCAAGAGCAAAGAGTCCATTCAGGTGGTTCCCGTGGTGGTTGCTTGGCAACGCAAGCCCGAAGTCGCCCGAACCCAGGTGGGTCAGTTCATCATGGGCTCTCAGGATGAGCCAGGGCCATTACAAAAACTAATGGCCGTCACCGCCCGGGATGCAAAGGCCGTGGTACAGGCTGGCCGGCCAATCGATCTAAAAGAGGTCTTGAGCCGCTTCAGCGATGAGAGCGAGAACCGACGAAACCGTCGCTTGCGACTGCTCCTTCGCCGGTATCTGTGGCGCGAGTCTCACCTGATACGGGGGCCCCGTATCCGCCCCCACCGGTGGACTCGCCGCCTTGTGACGCGCTCTCCCGAAGTCCGTCAAGTCATCAAAGAAGAGTCGGCCCGTACTGGAAAATCCAAAGCCTCCCTCGAGGCTGAGGTCGAATCCACACTTGACCACATCGCTGCCAAGATGCGCATCAGCGTCGTCCGAATGGTCGCAGGAAGCCTCAAATTCCTCTGGAATAGAATCTACGCAGGTGTGGACCTGCCCGAAGAAGACATGCGGCGCTTGAGAGACTCTTTTCGAGATGCAACCCCCGTCCTGATTCCCTGCCATCGTTCTCATCTCGACTACTTGCTGATGTCCAGTCAACTGTTCTATCGGGACATGGTGATTCCCCACGTAATCGCTGGCGAGAACCTCAGTTTCTGGCCCTTGGGGCCGATTTTTCGCCGCTGTGGCGCATTCTTCATCAAGCGAACCTTCGCGCACAGCCGCATCTTTCCCGTGGTGTTCCAGCGCTATCTACACCAGCTGGTGCGAGATGGCTTTCCCATCGAGTTCTTCATCGAGGGTGGGCGAAGTCGTACTGGAAAACTCCTCCCACCTCGGCTGGGTGTGCTGGGTATGATCATGGACTCGGCCCAAAATCTCCGAGAAGGCTGGGATGTGAATTTGGTGCCCATCGGCATCAGCTACGAACAGGTCGCCGAGGAGCGGTCCTATCGAAAGGAGCTTCAAGGAGAAGACAAGACTCCCGAGAATATGAGCCAAGTGGTGAAAGCAACCTCCATTTTTCGGCGCCGCTTCGGTCGGGTCTATGTGCGCATTGGGGAGCCCATTCGACTCTCTGAAGTCTTTGAAGGACTCGACGCTCCCTTCCCATCCTTGGATCCCGATGCCCGCCAGGAGGTTCTCCAGACTACCGGCGAACAAATCATGCACAGCATCGGCGAGAACATGGTGGTCATGCCCACAGGCATCGTTGGGCTACCCCTTCTCGCACAGTCAAAATCCAGCATCTCACTGGCGGAGCTCAATGCCCGAGTCCAGCGAATGTTCGGGGCCCTGAAGCGACTAGAAGCACCCATCGCCCGCAGCCTTGAGTCTGGGAACTGGAGCATCGATGATGCTCTCAAGCGTTTCGAAAACAGCAAGCTCATCGAGCGACTTGAGCTCGATGGCGACACCATCGTGCGGATCATGCCCGACCGCCGCATCACTCTCGAATACTACAAAAATAGCGTACTGCACCACATGGCTCCCATGAGCATGATGGCTGCAGCCATCCGAGCAACCCGGGACCGCTTCCAAGACGACGGACGAATCACCCTCGAATCCGATGCCGGAAAAGAGGTCCAGCGCCTGTTCGCAGCTCAAGTTTTCTTATTGCGCTACGAATTCACCATGGACCCGAACCACGACGTACAGACACTGAGTTCCGCAACCCTGGCCCAACTCAAAGAATACGGCGCTATCCACTCGGATATTTCTGGTATCGCCATCGCCAAGCGCGAATACTTGGTGGAGTTGGCCGAGCTCACACGCAACCTGCTGGAGTCGACTCAGCTCACCCTGAAGGGAGCCCGTGCGCTGCGAACCCGCGACCTAAACATGGATACCATGCCCAAAGCCCTGCAGGAAATCGGCGAACAAATGGTGACCGCCGAGAAGCTCCGACGACCCGAGGCGCTGTCATTGGTGAACCTGCGGAATGCTGTCCGAGCCTTCCGAGATGAGGGGCTGATCCGATTTCGCGCCGATGGCTCTGGACTGACCCTGGATGAAGTCGCCATCGCTGAACATGAAGCCGACTTAGACCAGTTTCTCAGATGACCGAGAAGGTCGATGCACTGTTCTCCGGCGACCTTCCGTTGCCGCCTTCCGAGCTGGGCCCTCGGTTGGAACGACTGAGGCAGACCCTGTGGGTGGCCATCGCCCTCGATGTACTCGGGATTCCATGCTGGACCTCGGTTCCTGGTGCCATCCTGACTCTCTATGTGTGGCTGTCCACGGACACCGACACACACCCAGATGAGTTGCACTCGACCGATGAGCTCGGACAACTCGGTCGCCTGCGCAAGACAGCGACTTGGGCATTGGTCTTCTGCGTCGCCTCACTCATGGCTCAAATCTTCTTGCTGTCCACTTCCTTCTACGAGCGGTTGTGGGGGTCTCTCTCAGTGGTCATTCAGCACTTGTGGCAGTCTGTCTGAAACTGGGAGCAGACATGAATATCTGGAGTGTATGGTTGGGTCTTTTGACCATTGGGTGTACCCCGAAGACCGCTGTAGAGGATGAACCCATCTCGACGGACGCCGATGCCGACGCGGACGCCGATGCCGACGCGGACGCCGATGCCGATGC
>CAWVVG010000505.1:0-2692 GCA_963932775.1 uncultured bacterium | reverse complement strand
GCCATCACCATGGTCGAGCACGAGTACTCCTATCTGGGTGATGGCTATTGCGATGATGGTACTTGGGATGCCTACCTCGACTGCGCGGAGTTCTCTTTTGATGGCGGCGACTGCTCAGACACAGGCATCTGAGGGTAAGGATTCCGCTACAACGGCTTACTAAGAGGGTCATAATAATAGGCGTATACGAAGTTTGCTCCAGTCTGGATGATGTCCTTTCAACCAGGTAAATCATCAAATTTGAAAATAAAATATTCGATTTAGTAAGTCACCCTTTTAGGTTTGTTCGCCCCCCGTCGCGTGATTTTGGCTGTGGGTAAGTGGGTTGCATACCGGAACTGAGGATGTCGTTGGATTGTCCTTGGCTTTGGGCTTGTTGTACGGTTCTCGCAATATTTGGAGGCGCGCTACAATGCGTTTATTTTCTGTACCTGCTTTTGTTTCTCTTGCCATGCTGTTGGCCACAGGAGATGCCTACTCTGCGCCCACAGATTTACAGGGGATCTCTGCGGCATCTAAGGCTATTTCGGACAATGCCCACTTAGAAGGCTCGGATGCCAAGCAAGAGCTGTTGGGAGTGTTTACGAATTTAATCGTGCACAATGCGATTGTAATTGGCGATGCCCAAGGCATCTCTGAGAAAGCCAAGCTTCGGTCTACTGGCTTCCATGGATACGTCAAAAAGCGGGTCTTGGGGAGAGTGGAAAAGGTTGCCCGCATAGAAGACAAGGACGACAGAACGGACGAATGGTATGCATTGCTCCGCTTGACCTCATCCACCAATGAGGCTCACCATAATCTGGCGCGCTGGCTGGACTTCAAGAAGCCCGGCGCGTACCTCTCCAAAATCAGGCGCGGTTCACCGCCTCGGGTCTCTGCTCAAATCACCACCAGCTCATCGGACGGTCGTCTTAAATTCGTCGACAATGGCGTCAAGTTGGGAGCTGAAATGGGTGGTGCTGGTGAGGGCAATGGGGTGCTCGATGCCGGCGAATGGGTCCAGCTTCAGGTCGGTGTGTACAACAATGACGCTCGACCGTTCTTTTCCAGTTCAGCCTGGGTTCAGTCGGGTCATGCGTGTGCATGGGTTCGTCCTGCCGAGGAAATCGTGATGGCGGAGCTTCCTGCAAAGGTTGAGGAAACCGACGAAGAGGACCACCCGAGCCAGGGGTTGGAGTCGTGGGTATACCTTTCGAATTCTTGTGCCGATGGAGCTCGGGTGCCCCTCAATGTTCAGATCAAGGACACCCACCGGGCCAGTGCCGAACCGATTGTGCTCGCCTTGACCCTCAAGGTCGCCAACCGAACCAATGGCCGGGCCGCAGCCTTTATGGTGGATACCGATGTCCCTGGTATGTCCGACGGGCGGAAGATGAGGGAAGTCCGCGCCAGCCGAGAGTTCGAGATCTCCCATGGCTGGGCTGTGAACCCGAAACGGGTCCTGTCCGCTCGGTCTGGTTGGGGTGTGCACGAGGACTTGGCTTCAGTGGTGGACAAACAGGCTCCAGCTTTGGAACCCATGTTTGCAGCAGAACCTGGCTATTTCCTTCCAGGCGATGACTACGACTTCGAGATGGTGAAACCCAGCGACTATGATCGGATCCTTCAGGGGGTCGCAGACAACAAGGAATGGACTGAACTCGATGATTCCAGAGCGTGGTTTGCCACGGATACCGAAGTCCTTTTTGAGACACCAGACCCGCCGATGAACGTCGCTGAGGTCATTGCAGATGAGGTGTGCGACAACTACCTTGACGATGATGGCGACGGCAAACATGACTGCCAAGATTCGGACTGTAAAACGGACAAGGCATGCAATCTGCCAACCCCTCCTGCTTTTGAGCAACTACTGAACATCTTCAAGGGCAATATGTCCATCGAAGCCAACCCGGCCTCACCAACCTTGACTGGCGCGGTGTTGGCCGTAGAGCCCGGGTACGAGTTGGTGGTGAATCAGAAGAAAATTCAAACTCAGTATGCGTGTGTCGTCGCAGGCATTCCAGCGGACCAATGTGAAGGGTGTGCCTTGTATGGGCTCTCGCTTGAAGAATGTGGTCAATGCCTGGATGCCAAAACACCGCTCGCAAAGTGCGGAGCGGAGTCTTGTGACGAGCCAGAGGTCGAAGATGAGCCCGAGGGCGACGACAGCGGCCGGGACGCTGCAGTGGCCTACACCTACCGAAGCTATTTCACAGTGCCACTGAACTGGAACCCCACGGAGTCCGATGGCTTCGGGAATTGTGATGACGACCGAGACAACGACTTGGACGGCCTTACCGATGAGCAAGACACAGACTGTTCATCGTATGTGGTAGTGAAAGTGAAGCCAGAGAGGCCAGTGAAGGTCAAGGAGGTCAGGGAGCCTAGAGATCCACATGGCCATCGCTTGGACGTGGGAATTGTCTACTCCAGGGTCGTGTTGACGGATACTGACAACTTGGTCTGGGGAAACTTAGGCCAGCCTGTGTTGTCCAAGTCGTTCCGATACGTCTTCAACTACAAGACTGACAGCATGGTTCGACCCATGTTTGCCTTCGACCAGTCATCTGCGTACCCGGTTCTGAAAAATGGCGACACCTACCAGAGCCAGACCATTGGTGGCGGTGTTCAGTTGAACTTTGATCTCGGCATCAATGGATTGGCGATTCAGCCACACCTGTTGGTCAAGCAGCTCATGGTGGTGGATATTTAC